>CAOJDP010000004.1 GCA_948433085.1 uncultured Caryophanales bacterium | reverse complement strand
CAAATTCTAATTGTCCAAGCATTTTTAAATCCGGATTTTCAATTGTGTGGTACATGATTAAATTAATAAATGTTAATGCAAAGGGAATTATGATTATACTCGGATCTAACATTCTGATAATAAAAATGAAGCCTGCTAAAAAAAATAAAGTCCACAATGGTATATATTTTTTATTATTTAAATTTTTAATATTTGTTAAAGTTACAATAATAGAACATATAACCCATATTGCACATACTACATATGTTATGCTTGGTTTCATACCATAGCAGTACATAATTCCATTTTCATTCATTATACTAGCGGGACTTAAAAATACTATAAATATGACAATGACGTTAAAAATATATTCAATTTTTTTCAAAATTTTAATTTTATTTTCATTTTTTATTCCATTGGAAATATGAAATAAATAGCGGTAAAATAACCATACCCATAATATATAAAACGTGCAAACAAAATTATTTAAAAACTTTATAAGTTCTATACTATCACTATGTGTATAACATATGACATAGATAACTGTCTCTATTATACACTCTAATAATTGTATAATAATCATAATTTGGAAAATTTTTGTATCTAAATTACTCTGTCTTTTCCTCGAAAAAAACAATATTACTAAAAAGAAACTTAATAAAATAGATACTCCTGGCAAATATAAATTAGGCAATTGCAACCTCTCCTTTTACTACATATGTTTATTTTAAAACTTTAATTTTAGATACTTCTTCATATTCTTGACTCCCAGTCTTAGATACTTCTTCATATCCTTGACTCTTGATTCTAGATACTTCTTCGTTTTCATAATTTTGAAATAGTTGTTTTGCTCGTTCATATCTATTTTGCTCTGTGAATAAAAACAAATTCTTCATATTTAAATTCTCTCTAATATGTTTCATTTCATTCTGTACTTGTTGCTGTTTTAAATCCTCTTTATTTTGTACTCTCTGTTCTACGTTATCACTTAATTTATATCCAGGCCATTCCTCCATCAACCCATTTATAAATTGTTCCCAATAGTCTTCAGGAATACTTTCCCTTGCTGTGTATCCAAATTCTTGTGCATGTGCTTCCCAAATTTCATAAGTTAAGGTTGCTAAATCGTCTCTCAATATAGTATTACATTCTTTAATTATTTGTTTTCTTAAATCCTTATACTTTGGATTTGAATTAATTTCTTCAAAACTTTTATTCGTATATTTTCTCAATGTTATTTGGGGATCATAATAGCCCTTTCTATTAATTACATAATCTTTCCCATATCTCTCTATTGCTGTGCCTACAATTACACCATTACTTTCTAATGCAGCCCTAACAGTTCCAGTATAAATATCTAAAATAATTTTATTTTCTGAGAAATTCCATACTGCCTCAGGAAAGATCATGCAGTTGTTTCTTTCTTTTAAAGTTCTCACTATCATTTTATATGTATACGCTTTATCCGTCTTAGAATATGGATCAACATATACTGTTGGCCTAGTATTCAAATACCAACCATTTTTTGTTTTATACGCATTTTTAAAGTCACTAGCTACCATAACTGATGATTTATTTAATGAAAGTGTTATTTTTTCAATATCAGGTTTAAACTTATGTGTATTTGCAAATATAATTGGTCTCCTTTTTGGTGTCTTAACTTTTTTTTGATTTAAATAATGTAGATGTTCTCCATCTGCTAATGTCAAGACCCCTAATAATGTTTGTGTCAGCGGATAATAGACCTTAGCCTTATTTATACCTGGTAATTTTAATCCTTGGTCTATAATATCTCTTTTTTGAATTTTATAATTTTCAAAAGCGATTTCTGCTTCTGCTAGTCTTATTTCCTCTCTATCTTCCTTTGTCATATTTCTTCCCCCTTCTCTAAGCAACTTGCTTAATTGTTTATATTGTATAGTTTTTGATCGTCAAAGTCAAACAAATGATGTTTGATTTTTTATTCTATTTTGCTTTTCTAATCATTGCATAATGTTTTATATCTGTTTTTGGTATATTACTTGTTTCTAATAATTCAAAATTAAAATGTTTATATAATTCCACATTGCTTTCTTTATGTGTTTCAAGATAGCAATCTTGTCCAACTCTATCTAAATATTCAAACATAGGATTCAATATTTTAGAGCAATTTCCATTATTTTGAAATTGTGGTTTAACTGTTATGTTATATAAATACCAACATTTATGATTTGTATAATGTTTTTTTAATTTCATGGCATAATTCTCATAATTTAATAACCTTAAAAAGGTGGATGGTGGTGCAATATAACCAAGTCTAATCCCTCCGCCCAAAAGGAAAGGTATTGTCTTAGATCCTGTATAATATGGTGGTGCAAAAATAGCAATTGCATTTGCTTCTTTATCATTTGCAAAACCAATTACTTGATTCTTTATTGCATAAATCGAAGCATACATTATCGTTTTGATTACTGCATAATCATAAGTTCCATTAGTAAGGTATTGAAATAAAGGATACTCTTTATATGCAAGTGCGGAACATTCTGCAAATTGTTCAATATTATCTTGATTCATTTTATAATATCCTTCTATTTCTTGAATGTCATACTTTGTTATACTTTTTTTCATTCAACGCCCCCTGTATTCATTATAAATTAAATAGAAAATTTGTCAAATTCACATGATTATGTTATTTTTTACAAACTTGATTCGTTAAGACTATACATATTATTACAGTAATTTCAATTTTATTGTTTCAAGTATTCTTAATCAATTATTTAAATAATCCACAAAACAATACTTTATGAAACATAAAAAGGAATTCTTACAATCCCCAATCTATTATTGAATCCATTTCCTAGTATTTTCGTTTACATAAATTTTAACCATTACATCATTTAATAAACTATAATTATATATTTCTTTTTTCTCTAATTGTTTTACTAGCAGATCTCGGACATCACGTTTCCAATTAAATGAATTTTTCACATAGTCTACATGAAAATAAATATACGTAACGCCCTCTTCTTCGTATTGTTCTTGATCAATCGTCACGTAATCTTTATAATAACTTGCCTCTATTTTTATTTTAGAATCTTCTAAACTATTATCTATGATGATTTCGGTTTGATCAGCGGCTACGTATATTTTAGAATCCACAACTTTTTCATATAGAATTGTCCCTTGATGAAACAAATGCGTTGGTAAATTATTATAATATGTAAAATCACTCATATAATCCAATGTCAATGAAGCTCCCAATAACATCATAAGAAAGCCAATTACAATAGAACTGAAATGATAATTTTTTTTGGTAAACAAGAAGCTATAAATCATACTGCAGAATTCAAAGCCAATAAATACCATTCCTAAAAGCAAAATCAAAACACCAACAATGTTAATTCCCTGCCATAACAAATATGAAACACAAGCAATTGCAATTAGTAAACCAAAATTAATACACCATAGTGGGAATAAGAATAAAATACATATACAAATTTTTAAAAGAACAATTAAAATATTTCCAGATTCATCATTTTCTATTTTTTTTTACTTATAGATTCTGTCGCACTTTTTTTGGTTTCTTCTTTTGTGAACTTCTTTTTTTGTGTTACAGGTTTTATATACTTAGAAACGATTGTAAATAGTACTAAACCACAAGCAAGTAAGTAAATTATTTCTACAATTATTTTCCACAATACTTCACCAATCCAATTAAATGGTGCAAAACCAATATTGAAAATGCTAGCACCTAATTCTCCTACTAAATAAAATGGTAATTTTAAAATGGCTAATCCTAATAATACAAGAAGTACTTTGATAATAATTTCAAATATCTTTTCTGTGGTTAATTCGATATCAGATTCTTTCAAATTTTCTACAACATCTTCTGTTACTTCTGATAATTTTTTGGCACTTTTTTTAATGAAATCTTCTGTATTTTCTACAAAATCTTTGGTTTTGTCTTTTGAATCTTTCTTTTGTTCTTGATACTCTGGATTGATTTTATATGCAGATAATATTTCTTTGGATAATTCTTCTATGCTACCAAATTCTTTCACAGCTTCCTCTTCTGTTTTTCCATGTTTTATTTTCTCTTCAATGATATCACGATATTCATTTAAAATATCTTCCTTTTCTGTATCACTCAAAATCACTAACTTTTTTTCCAATTCACGTAAAAATTTACGTTTATTCATTTGTTCCACTCTCCTTTATAAATTTATTGACTGAGGTTGCAAAAGCACTCCAACTTTCAATTAATTCTTTCAACCTCTCTTTTCCAAGTACTGTAATTTTATAGTACTTTCTAGGAGGTCCTTCTTTCGATTCTTCTAAATAGGTATCTGCATATTTTTCGTTGGTTAATCTTTTTAATAAGGGATAAATCGTTCCATCATTGACATCTACTACCTTAGAAACTTCTTCGATTAATTCATAACCATACATGTCTTTTTTACTGACACATAAAAGTACGATCAATTCTAAAACTCCCTTTTTAAATTGTGTGTTGATAGTATCACCTCTCGTTACCATTTTATACATACTACTATGCATTGTCAAGTACTAATTTAAAAATAATAGTAATTTTTTACTATTACTTTTGTTTTTGTTTCTCGACAACTTCAAATATTTGTTGTTGAAATAACTGATAGGATTCATCTTGTGCTTGTAAAGTTTGTATATGTGCTTGATAACCGATTACTTCTTGTTCTGACTGGTGTAGCTTTTCTTTTAATTGCTCTACTTGAATTGCAAGTATCTTATACTGTTCTAATAAATTGGTATAAGAAGTTTGTGCAGATAGATTGGTACTATCTTTGTATAATGTATCATTGTAGGTTTGGATTAAATGAATCATTTTATCATCAAATTGTTCTCTAATGGATTCTTCTACTTGTTCAATATCAAATATTTCATGTTCTTTGATTGCCTTTAATAATTGTTGACACATGACTTTGTAAGTATTTATTCTATTATCTTTTAATAGATATCCATTCAATGCATATTGAAAATCCGCTGAAGTATCAATGGAAACTCCACTTGTATATCCAGCATATCTTTTCAATTTTTTTGTTTGTTCTAATTTTAATGTAATCATCATATGAGGATTGTTCCTATAATTTGTCATTGGATTTTCTATTAGCATAGAATTTACATATGTTAATGTTTGATTGACAAGTAAATGTTTTAATTTTGATATTTGTGTTTCATCTTTTACAAGGGTAATGTTAGTCATTGGATTGTATTGATTTCCTTGTTTTACTAATCCTAGTAAATACATATCACCATTTTTTGATTTTCTAGCTAAGAAATAGTCACATGGATAATTTTCTTCCTCTCCTGATTGATAACTTTTGCTTTTATCATATTTATAAACAAATTCAATATCAATTGGATTGAAATAATAGATAATTTTCTCAAATGCTTCTAATTTTTCTTCTAAGTATTCCGAAAACATAGTAGAATATGCTAAATGACCTTCTTGCACTTGTCTATAGACAGAATAAGAATTATCCAAAAATTCCTTTAGTAAATTATAACTATTTTGATTTTTAAATAGTCCTGTTGCACGAAGAAAATCTAAACGTATTCCAAGTAAATGGGCGATTGATTGTGGTGTAATTTCAAAAGAAATTCGGTCCCCATTTGCTATATAAAATTGATATTGGTTATAATGATTTACATTATTTTCATAATTTTCGACTAGTTTTTTGATTCTTTCGATAATTGCATCGAAGTCTGCTTTGGTATTAATTGACATATTCACATATCCTTTCATGATTATAAAAAAAGGGGATCCCCCCTTTTGCTATATGCTAAATGTTTGATTTATGTTTCCGTTAGCTTTTTGCAAACCATTTTATGATTTTCCCTTTTTATTTGCTTGAATGCGTCTTAGTATATCATGTTTTTTGGATTTGTCAAATTTTGGTTATCTGCAAAAGAAGTCAGCCATATTATCATAATTTTTCCCATTTTAGCTTATATTGATTATGAAGGATGTGAGTTATGTGTTGTTGCGTTTAATTCGTTATTTGTTTAAAGATCTTACCATCTTTACAGCCGCTTATTCCAATCAATTATTTCCAGAACCTCTTTCCAAAGAAGAAGAGGAAAAATATGTAGAACTTGCACAAAACGGCGATGAATATGCGAGAAATATGTTAATTGAACATAATTTGAGACTAGTTGCTCATATTGTCAAAAAGTATGAACACAGAAAAGAGGATGCTGATGATTTGATTAGTATTGGGACCATTGGTTTAATTAAAGGAGTTGATAGTTTTTCTTATAAGCATGGAACCCGTATTACTACTTACTGTGCTCGTTGTATTGAAAATGAAATTTTAATGTATTTTAGAAGTGACAAAAAAAACAGCAAGAATATCAGTTTAAATGAACCTGTTGGTTTTGACAAAGATGGAAATGAAATTTCATTTTTAGACATTCTAAAAACACCAAAACCTGATTTCGCATTAGATATTCACAATCAAAATAATATTGGTCTATTAAAAGAATATTTCAATGTTTTAACGGAAAGAGAAAAAGAAATCATTACAAAACGATATGGTTTAAATAATACAAAAGAAGTAACGCAAAAAGAAATTGCAGAAGAAATGGATATATCAAGAAGCTATGTATCACGAATTGAAAAAAGAGCTTTGACCAAAATGTTAAGAGAGTTTATTAAAAATAAAAATCATACCTTTTAATAGGTGTGATTTTTTTATTGAATAATTAAAAGGAAGCAAATGTTTTTTGTTTTTGTTGGTTTAATTGAGAATTTTTAGATTCAATCAAAAACTCCTGTTCTTCTAATAACTGCTTGCAATATTTCAGAAAATCTCCAGGACTAGTTGCTATAAACAACATTGTACTAGCTTGCATTAAATAAAGTTGTTCATATAATGGTATTAACTCAAGTAGTGATTTTTTCCTCATTTCATACCCTGCTAATTCTGCTTGAATATACATTGCTTGGTTTTCCTCATTATTTGCAAATTCCTTTGCATGTTGGATACAATAAGTAAAATAACCTATATCATAATCAATATTGCAATTATATATGTTAGTCCACGACCAACTGCTTTTATATGCACAAAAATTGGTTGCAACCTTTTTCATAAACTCTAAATTTCTTTCTTTTTCTGCTTTTTTATACTCTAATATTTCCTCTAAAGTACTCATATCACAATTCTCAAAATAATCATACATACGAGTAGATAACTCATACATGATTTTTTCTTCTTTATCCATTTCCAACTTATATTTTTGTGGTATAGGCAATCTATTCATTTGTTCCAAAACATAATTTATTTGCAGCTGTTCTTCTTTCTTTAATTGATACAATTGTGTACGTCCAATACAAAGATTAGGATGGAGTGCTAATTGTTCCTTTATAATTTTTTATTATGACATTCTAAATCCATTTCTAAAAGTGAAATTTTGTATTTTACATTCGTTTGAACATCACTTTTATTCTTGCAATATTCATATTTTCTAATTTCAGCCATTAATGTAACTTGCTCTAATAATGTTTGTACATACAACATATTATTTACATTACCATCTTTTTTCAATAATTTTAAAATAGTTTTTTTCCCTTCTAGTTTTGCACTATTCTTTTTTTTCAAAAAAAAAGAAGTTTCCTTCTTAATCCATATATTTATTCATTTGTTTCATCATTTGGTTGACTTGCTTTTGACTAGGGGTTCTTCCCATTTGTGTCATCATTGCTTTGATCATTTGTTCATTAATTGGTGGATTCTTTTTCATAAATTTTTTCATATAATTACGTGCAATAAAGAAACCTGCAATACCACCTATTACAAATCCAATCAATACTTTTAATATATCCAAAAATAGTTCCATATAATCTTCCTCTCTATTTCTATTGTACTAAATAATATGTATCCTTACAACTGATATTGCTTACTTTTCCATATCTTTTAGAAAATCATCAATTGTCATCATCTTATCATCAATAGTTTCTAAAGAAATATTTTCTTTTTCTACTACTTCTTCTTTGACATTCGCTTCTATTACTTTCGCGACTTTAAAGACTGCTAAAATATCTTGTTTTACCAAAGTTGATCCTGTCGCATATCTATCTCCTATTGGTAATTCTGTCAATTTTATAGTTAAAAATTCATCTTTTGTTGCAACCACAATTGATTCTTTATAACCAATAATAAAACTTTTTACAATATGATAAGGATTGGTTTTGACTTCTCGAATGATTTGTATTCCTTTTCTTGCTCTTGATGTTTTTTCAAATTCTGTTAATTTGATTCGTTTTCCTGTACCTTTATCTGTAATAACTGTCAAATATTCCATATCTGAATGGAAAATATGACCTGATACTACTTTATCATTTTTTAATGTAATGGATTTTACTCCACTTGATTTGACGCCTGTAACAGGTACTTCACTTGTATCATACCATAACCCATATCCATTTGCGGTTGTAACAAAAATGCAGTCTTCATTTGCAATCGTTACAGACACAACGCGGTCTTCTGGTTTTAACTTAATTGCTGTTAATGGTCTAGAATATCTCTGTACTTTGAAATCAGCTAATAAACTTCTTTTTATCATTCCATCTTGGGTAAATATTGTTACAATATCTTTGGTTTCAAAATTGTAAACAGGAATACAACCAATGATATGTTCTTCTGAGGAAATTGCAATTAAATTACTAATATGCTTTCCAAGTTCTTTCCATTTTAAATCAGGAAGTTCATGTATAGGGACATACAAATAATTTCCAAAATCAGTAAATAAAAGTAGTGTATCCATTGTAGACATTTTATATTTACCAGTTACAAAATCCCCTTCTTTTAACATAGTTTCTGAATTATCGTCATAGCTCCTTAAAGACACACGTTTCGTATACCCTTCATTGGTTACAACGACCATACAATCTTCTTTGCTAATCATCTTCGTGGTATCAATTTTGATTTCGGTTATTTCATCACGAATCTCCGTTTTTCTAGGGATTGCATATTCATTTTTGATTTTTCTTAATTCTTCTTTCATCACAATTTTTAATTTTTCCTCTGAGTTTAAAATAGATTCTAAGCCTTGAATAATTAAAGCTAAGTTTTTTTGTTCTTCTTCTAAAGCATTTACATCCAGGTTGGTTAAGCGATATAATTGTAAATCTAAAATAGCAATTGCTTGTTCTTCTGAAAATGCAAATTCTTTTACTAAATTTACCTTGGCATCAGCTTTATTTTTACTTGCGCGAATGGTTTTAATTACATCGTCTAAAATTGAGAAACAACGAATTAATCCTTCTACAATATGCATTCTTTTTAAAGCGTGATCCAAATCAAATTTAGTTCTTTTTGTGATCACCTCTTTTTGATGTGCAATATAAGCATCTATTATAGATAGAATTCCTAAGGTCATGGGTCTTTCGTTTACAATCGCAACCATATTATAGTTATAAGAAATTTGCAAATCTGTATTTTTGAGTAAATAATTTAATACCAATTCTTTATCAGCGTCTTTTTTTAAATCGATGACAATTCGAACAGGACATTCTCCGTCTGATTCATCTCTAATTTCTGAGATTCCATCTACTTTTTTATCAATTCGAATTTCATCTATTTTTTTACATAATAAGGCTTTATTTACATCAAAAGGAATTTCTGTTATTAAAATCTGGACCTTTCCTTTTTCTTTTAAGAATTCAATTTTTGATCTGATAATTACTTTTCCTCTACCTGTTGTAAAAGCATCAATGATTCCGTTTTTTCCTTCAACAATTCCTCCTGTTGGAAAATCTGGACCTTTTACAATTTCTAAAATTGTATCTAATCGACAATTTGGACTATCAATTCGTTTTATGGTTGCGTCAATTACTTCTCCTAAATTATGTGGAGGAATATTAGTTGCATATCCTGCACTAATTCCATTTGCGCCATTGACAAGCAAATTTGGAAATTTAGCTGGTAAAACAGTTGGCTCTAATAAAGTATCATCAAAATTCCAAGTCATAGTTACTGTATCTTTATCAATGTCTTTTAATAATTCATTGCTCACTTTAGATAATCTAGCTTCTGTATAACGCATAGCAGCAGCGGAATCCCCATCCATAGAACCATTATTCCCTTGCATATCGATATAGAGGGTATTTTGTTTCCACCATTGACTCATACGGACCATGGCTTCATAAATTGAACTATCTCCGTGTGGGTGAAATTTACCCATAATATCTCCAACACATCTAGCAGATTTGACAGTTGGTTTATCATAGGTATGTTTTTCTTTGTACATAGAATATAAAATTCTTCGTTGAACTGGTTTTAATCCATCTCTTACATCAGGTAATGCACGATCTTGGATAATACTTTTCGCATAACTTGCAAATCGCGTTTCCATCACTTCTTCTAAGGAATAGTCATATATTCTTTTTAAAATCTCTTGCATACTATCACCTTGACTCATTATAACAAAAAAATTGGGAGAGTGCAAAAAAAGTATAAAAAAACACCAATAAAGATTAAAAATTATCATCCATCAGAAAATTAAAATCATTGATGTATTTTAATCCACTTCGAGAGTAATCTTCCTTATTAGTGGAAAAGTTTTTTGTTAAATGGAAAAACTTTATTTTTAATTTGTTTTTTTCAAATTGGAAAAATAATTATTTGAACAAATAAAAAGCAAGTAATCTTTATATTATAATAGAATAAATTCTTTTGATTGCTATCAATTATTTAAAAAATCTACTAGTTAATATATTATCAAATTTGATATTCTTGCTTTATCTTTTCTTTTAAAATATTCTTCATTTGTAATTTTATTTAATTTTAACGATTTATTTATTAAGGCTAACTTCATAGAATAATATAATAAATTATCATTATTATTTATTTTACAGATATTTTTGTCTTTCCACCCATATAAGGTTGAAGTGCCTTTGGTATTAGAATAGAGCCATCTTTTTGGTAATTGTTTTCGATGACAGCGATAAGTCCACGAGGAGTTGCTAGTACTGTGTTCCCCGTTGTGGGCATAAGCACCCAATTGAGATTGTAATTCTTCCATTCTTTCATTGGAATCATCCCTTTCGGTTTTCTTCATTTGTGAAGGTATTTTTTTGATTGGTAATGTGTCGGTTAATTCATCTCCTGTTTTAAGGACAAATCTTACTTCATAAGGATCAATAGATCCATCATCATTTCTTCTACCTATAATAATCTTATCAATAAGACTTTCAAATACATCGGCATCAAATTCTTTTAATGTAGCATTTTTTTGAAAAATAGTTTTAAATTTTTCTACTCTATCCTTTACTTTATCTCGGTGTGATATATAATCTCTTATTTTTCTTGCCTCAATTTCAAGTAGTTCTATTTTTTTATTTATTCTTGTACTTTTTTCTTCAAACACTTCATTATCTATTACTTTAGCAAGTCTAATATCTAATAGTTCCATTACTTGTTCTCGATATGCTTTAATATCTTGCTCTAACTTTCTTAATTCATTAGAGTAATCATCATTTTCAAAAGTTTCTTCTATTGTGATTAAAAGTTTTTCAATTACTTCCTTATTATACTGACATAATACTGAAAACATATTAACAAACAATTCTTCAATATAGGATTCTTTTATATTCCCATAACTTTGGCAAGATAGATGATCTGTATTATATGTTTTACAAGCCCAAGCAACTCTACGAGGATCTCCCTCTTTATTACACTTTTATAGTACCAAAAAGACCACTATATAGTGATCCAAATGTTTTATTTTAATATTTTCCAATTTCCTTTTTTGTTACTACCAACTCGCTCTATAAATCCTTTATCCTTTAATATCTTTATATTTTTCGCAATGTTAACTCTATTTATTTTCATCTTATCTGCTATTTGTTCTTGAGTAATAGAAGTATCCTTTTTAATTAAAGATAATATTTCTTGTTGGGTATTATTAAGTTTTTCTGTACTACTAGAATCTTTATTAGATAAGGTATTTTCATTAAACATAAAATCTACTTTAATAAAATTAGGAGTAAACTCATAAATATCTTCATCGTAAGTTTTTAAAATTCTTTTAATACCTGTTCCTAATTGTTCTACTAAATCTAAATCTTTAAATACTCGCATAAGTTCAGGATTAACAGGAGAAGAATATCCTTTTAAAAATTCCTCCTTTGTGAAGTTTTCTGGAATTCCACCACTTGATGTAACTGATATATGATCTTTAAATATTTCAAATCTAGGTGGTACTTCTCTTTCCCAACGATTATGGACAATAGCATTGACAACTGCTTCTCTTACAGCTATCTTATCAACCATTTCTAATTCTTTTCGTTCAGCACTTGTTATTTTTGTAAAAGTACGATTTACACGATTAAATTTATCTATTATACTTTTAGTTGCTTTAATCAACGAACAATACCCATATTCTTCATTTTCTATTAAATCATAAGAATCACTACCAGAATAAGTAGCAACTTTCATTGATATTCCATTATTATCAGATAATAAATATGCAACATAATTATATTTGCCATCATCCATCATTAAATTTAATTGTTGTAAAAAATTATCATTAATTTGAAATCCTTTTTCTTCATAATATATTTTTAATTGAGAAAAAGATAACTTTTGTGTTGGAGAAACAATATTACTTAAAGAGTTTTTTGTTCTTTTAGAATAATATTCCATAATTTGATTTTCTGTTAAAGATTCAACCGAACTTCCCACTCTTATGAAACAACCTTTAGATGTCATACCTTCTTTTTTTAAAAAATATGGTTTTTCTTTTCCATTAGCAACAGTAATATGGATAATATTTTTACCATCATAATTTTCAACATCTATATCAAATAATCCTAAAGTGCTTGGTAGTATGTTATTTTTTATTCTATCTTTTATTTTTAACTGTAAAGCATCAATATCTTCATTTATGCCAACTACTTTACCACCATTATTAACACCGATATAAATATTTCCACCATTTTTTGTTAAAAATGCTATAACTTCTTTTTCTAAAGCATCATTCAAGATTTCTTTAAATTCATTTCTTGAATCTTCCATAATTGAAAACACATTTATCATCTCCTTAATCATATATATCATTATACTATATTTTTCACAAAATTAGAATACTAAAGCTACAATAAAAGACTACAATAAAGATTACAATATTTTTGAAAAATTCCTTATTTTATTTAAAATATTCAATATTATAAAATTTTAACACTACAATAAATGCTACAATAAAGACTACAATAAACATTACAATAAAATTATTTTTCATAATCAAATAACTTACTAAATTCTTGAGATGCTTTTTCCATTTCATAATTTATATTTTTAATAGCTTTTTCCATCTTATATTTGTTTGGAAACATATTTATAGTATTACCATTTTTAAAATAATTATCTAATACTTTTTTTCTTCTCTGCTGATCATTTAGTTTAAATTCTTTTAAACTATTCTGATATGCTATCTCCTGAATTAAATCTTCAATAGTAATCTTATCACATTTAGTTTTACTTTTTACTACCCTAGAAACTTTCTCATATCATTTTGTAATAAATCTTCAAATAGTTTGTCATAGTAAAATATTTGTGTATCAGTTTCATTTATATATCCCCTCTCAATTAATTCTAATGTTAATATATTATGTTTTTCAGCAACAAAAAAAGATGAAATTGTTTTATCATCTTTATCTATTTGTTTATTCGTATTTTGTTTATTAATATTTATTTGTAGTTGGTTTTCCACATTTGGATTATCCAGGTGTGGATTTTCCATATCTGGATCATTATTCTCATTTTCTTGTTCAACAAAATGTGGTTTTTCGTATATCAAATAATTGTATTCAAAATATCCCTTATCTCCCCTTATCTTTTCAATTTCTAAATAATGATTATCTTGTAATTCTTTTAATGTTGATCTTATAACATCTCTATTTTCTTTACTAATAGCACATAAACCTTTTAGAGAATAATCCCAATCTTCAGGCAAACTTAACATAAATGATAACAATCTTTTAGCTTTTAAACTTATATTTCTATCTCTTAAATGATAATTACTCATTATAGTAAAATCTTTAGTTTTTTCTATTTTAAATACTGACATTTTAACACCTCCTTTATTTATTGCATAAAAAAACAGACATTTAAGTCTGCTAAAAATCTATTATTTTTGTTTTGGTTTGATTACTTCTAATCCACCCATATAAGGTTGTAATACTTTTGGTATTTTTACACTGCCATCCCTTTGATAAGACTGTTCTAGAATTGCGATAAGTGAGCGTGGGCTGGCAATCACTGTGTTGTTAAGTGTCGCCAAAAATTGATTTCCATTTTCAGTTTTCATTCTAATACCTAATCTTCTTGCTTGAGCATCTCCTAAAGTAGAACAAGATCCTACTTCAAAATACTTTTGTTGTCTAGGACTCCATGCTTCTACATCACAAGATTTAACTTTAAGATCTGCTAAATCTCCACTACAACATTCTAAAGTTCTAACTGCTATTCCCATACTTCTAAAGAACTCTACTGTATAATTCCACATCTTGTTATACCATTCCATTGCATCTTCAGGTTTACATAGAACTACCATTTCTTGCTTTTCAAATTGATGTACTCTATATAATCCTCTCTCTTCTAATCCATGAGCTCCTACTTCTTTTCTAAAACATGGAGAATAAGAAGTCATTGCAATAGGTAATTCTTTTTCATCAATTAGTTGACCTTTAAATTTACCTATCATACTATGTTCAGAAGTTCCAATTAAGTATAAATCTTCGCCTTCAATTTTATACATCATCGCATCCATTTCAGCAAATGACATAACTCCTGTTACTACATCACTTCTTATCATAAAAGGTGGTATTGCATAAGTGAAACCTTTACTAATCATAAAATCTCTTGCATAGGCAATAGTTGCTTCATGAAGTCTTGCTATATCCCCTATCAAATAGTAAAAACCATTTCCACTTGTTCTTCCTGCACTGTCTTTATCAATCCCACCTAATGATTCAATAATATCAGCATGGTATGGAATTTCATAATCTGGTACAATTGGATCTCCAAATTTTTCTATTTCTACATTCTCACTATCATCTTTTCCAACAGGAACACTATCATCAATAATATTTGGAATAACCATCATTTTACTTTTTAATTGTTCTGATAATTCATTTTCTTCTTTTTCTATTTCTACTAATTGTTCATTAATTTCTACAACTTTTTGTTTCTTGGCATTTGCTTCATCAACTTTCTTTTCTCTAAATAAAGCACCAATTTCATCACTTGTACTATTTCTTTCTTGTCTTAAAGAATCGCCTTTTAATTTTAATTCTCTTATTCTTTGATCTAATTCTACTACTTCATCTACAAGTGGCAGTTTTTCATCTTGAAATTTCTTTTTAATATTTTCTTTTACTTTGTCTTTATTTTCTCGTACGAATTTTATATCTAACATTTCCAATCAATCCTTTCTTACTAGGTATTATAACTTTACCAATTTCATTTCAAATATATTTGTGAGAAGATTTAGTAATTACCTTTAAACACAAACGGCAACAATAACTTTCACACTCTCAAGATAAAATTTAACATTATTTTCATTAATCGTTAAGCACTTGTGGGAGTCAATTTTGCTTGAAAATTCAAGGATTTCAACCAATTTCCTATTTGAGTGCATATGGCTACTACAGGATTATTTAATGTAGAAACTAGATAATTTCCATTTTCCCCTTTCGCACGAATGCTTAATCTTCTTGCTTGTGCATCCCCTAAGGTAGAACATGACCCTACTTCAAAATATTTCTGCTGTCTTGGACTCCACGCTTCTACGTCACATGATTTTACTTTTAAATCCGCTAAATCACCAGAACAACATTCTAGTGTTCTAACAGGAATATCTAAGCTTCTAAAAAATTCTACTGTAAACTGCCACATTTTGTTATACCATTCCATTGACTCTTCAGGCTTACATAATACAACCATTTCTTGTTTTTCAAATTGGTGCACTCTATATAGACCTCTTTCTTCTAAACCATGTGCACCTACTTCTTTTCGGAAACATGGAGAATAAGATGTCATAGCAATTGGTAATTTACTTTCTTTAATTAATTGTCCTTTGAACTTACCAATCATAGAATGCTCTGATGTTCCAATTAAGAACAAATCCTCATTTTCAATCTTATACATCATAGCATCCATCTCTGCAAATGACATGACACCATTTACTACATCACTACGAACCATAAATGGTGGTACACAATAAGTAAATCCTTTATCAATCATAAAGTCTCTTGCATAACTAATCATAGAAGAGTGTAATCTTGCAATATCTCCCATTAAATAATAAAAACCATTTCCACTTGTTCTTCCAGCTGATTCTTTATCTAATCCACTTAAAGCTTCACAAATATCAGCATGATAAGGGATTTCATAATCTGGGACTACTGGTTCTCCAAATTTTTCGATTTCTACATTCTCACTATCATCTTTTCCAATGGAAACAGAATCATCAATGATATTTGGTATTACCAGCATAATTTCGGTAATTTTTTGTTCTAATAAATCAATTTCTTTATTTAAAATATTTATTTTATCTCCATAATCCGCTATTTCTTTTTTGATTTGTTCTGCTTCTTCTTTTTTTCCTTCCCGCATCAAAGTTCCAATTTCTTTACTTTGACGATTTCTTTCAGCACTGATTCCTTCTACCTCAGATAATAATTCTCTTTTTTGATCATAAAGATTAGCCACTTCATCTACAAATGGTAATTTACTATCTTGAAATTTCTTCTTAATATTTTCCTTTACTACTTCCTTGTTTTCTTTTAAAAATTTAATATCTATCATTATTATTTCCTCTTTTCTACTTTCGATTATGATATTCGTCATCATTCTTATTTCATGTTATCCATTTTCTCATAGAATGCAATTATACAAGCAATCTACCTTCTATCCTTTCAATATCTAAGAAATGCTCTTCCCCATTCATCACTTTTTGTTGTGTAATTTACTCCATATAGCACTAAAAGAGAAAAAGTTATTAGCATAGGAGCATAATGATGCGGTACCATCCTACTAATAACTTTATTACAGCTAACGGTTTTATCCGAAAATGTTTCCATTTTTCTAGAGAGTAGATTCATTTTTAATTTATGTTTCGTTTACATCAACCACGAACTTTCTTGACATAAATACTAAAAACTACTGGTCTCTCATCCTCAATTTATAGGATTATTCTAACACAAGATGAAACATACTGTCAATGCTATTTTGCTTGATACCAATTCGCACCATATTCAATATCCACATGAAGGGGTACGTCTAGCTCTACTACATGTTCCATACATTCTGTTACAATTTCTATCACTTTTTCTTTTTCTGATTCTAATGTATCAAAGACAAGTTCATCATGTACTTGTAAAATCATTTTAGATTTGATATTTTCTTCTTTGAATCTTTTATCAATATCTACCATAGCTTTTTTGATCATATCCGCACTTGTTCCTTGAATTGGTGTATTTAAAGCAATACGTTCTCCACTAGAACGAATGAATCTATTTTTATTATTTAATTCAGGTATAATGCGCTTCCGATTCATCAATGTTCGCACATATCCGTCTAAATATGCTTTCATGACAATCGTATCCATATATTCTTTAATTCCTGGATAACTTTCAAAGTAATTATCAATGAATACTTTGGCTTCCCCAGGTGTAATGCCTACATTTTCCGAAAGACCATAACTACTAATTCCATAAATGATACCAAAATTAACTGCTTTCGCAATACGTCGCATATCATTTGTCACTTGGTTTTCTTCTACTTTAAAGATATCTGCAGCAGTCTTTGTATGCACATCAACTCCTTTTTTAAATGTATCAATTAAAGTATCTACATGTGCCATATGGGCCAATATACGAAGTTCTACTTGTGAATAATCTCCACTAATTATAATGGAATTTGCACTTGGAACAAAAGCTTTTCGAATCAGTCTTCCATATTCGTAACGAATAGGTATATTTTGTAGATTAGGATCTATGGAAGAAAGTCTTCCTGTTCTCGTTAAGGTCTGTGTAAAAATAGTATGGATTTTTCCATCTTTTAAGATAGTATTCATCAATCCTTCTATATAGGTTGTATATAACTTTGTTAACATTCGATATTCTAATATTTTATTTACGATTGGATGATCATTTTTGATTTTTTCTAAAATATCTGCAGAAGTTGCATATCCACTTTTATTTTTCTTTCCATGTGGTAAATTTAATTTTTCAAATAAAATTTCCCCTAATTGTTTTGGAGAGGAGATATTAAATTCACAGCCTGCATCATTATAAATATCTTTTTCTATCAATTCTATTTTGATTTGGATTTCTTCTCCCATTTTTTTCAATTCTTCTTGATCGATATGCACTCCATTATATTCCATATCTGCTAAAACTCTTGCGAGTGGAACTTCTATTTCTTCATAAAGTGTATTCAACTCTTCCTCTTTTAACTTTTTAGCAAATAAATCTTTTGTTTTATAAATGAACTCTGCTTTTAAAATTGCATGATATGCAGTGATGTCTGCATTATCCTCTTCATAAATTTCTTTTGTTTTCAATTTTTTAAATACATTTTCATAAAATGGTATTTCATAATCAAACTGATTGGCAAGATATGCGATATCATCTTTGATATTGTAATCTAATAAATAAGCTGCAATCATGGTATCAAAATGGATATTTTTTAAAACAATTTGATGCCATTTTAAAGCTGTATAAATTTTTTTATAATCATATGTATACTCTATGAAATTACATATTTTTTCTGGATTTTGTTTTAAAATATCGATTGGAATATAAAAGGCATCTTCATCATTATAAATTGCAAGTCCTAAAATAGGGGCAGTATGATAATTGACTCCTAGTATTTCTAAATAACCTGCACAAGGTTTGGTAATATTTACTTCATTCATATCATGAATGGTTTTAAATTCCCGATTGGTATGTGCTTGATGAGGTAATTCTTTATCTTCTTTTCTTAAAAATGAATAAAATTCTAATTCTTCATATAATTTATTTAAAGCTGCGTGATCTTTTGCTTTACATTTGACATCCTCTATACGAATTTCCATTGGAACATCACGTACAATTGTTGCTAAATGATAACTTAAATAAGCATCTGCTTTACTACTTTCTAATTTCTCCCTCATTTTTGGGGTAAATTGATCTAAGTTCTCATAAACACCATCTAATGTTTTATAATCTTGCAGCATCTTTAAAGCCGTTTTTTCTCCAACTCCACGTACTCCAGGTATATTATCGGAAGAATCACCCATAAGGGCTTTTAAATCAATGACATGAATTGGATCAATTCCATATGCTTCATGAAAAGTCTGCTTATTATATCTGATATAATCTTTCTGTTTTAGTAATTTTATATCTATGTCATCACTAATGAGTTGCAATAAATCTTTATCGCTACTTACAATGGTTCCAATAAAATTAGGATCTTTATCACAATATGCTGCAAATGTGCCTAAGATATCATCTGCTTCATAATTATCACATTCATAATACTGAATTCCCATATAGGTTAACATTTCTTTGGCTTTTGGGAATTGCATTTTGAGTTCGTCAGGGGTAGTTGCTCTTCCTCCTTTATAATCTTCATATTCTGCGTGACGAAAGGTTTTCCCTTTATCAAAGGCAACAATCATATAAGTTGGTTTTTCTTCTAATATTATTTTATTCATCATGTTTGCAAAACCAAATAATGCATTCGTTGGAAACCCTTTACTATTCATCATCATTGTCCCATTATATGCAGTCGCGTAATAACTACGAAATAACAAGTTATTTCCATCTACTAATATTATTTTTTCCATTTTTCATACCTCATTTTTACTATTGTACCATATATTGGTAATAAAATTCTAGTTTATTTCAGTGAGAATAAATATTAGATATGATTGATGAAAAAACACTGCATTTTTTATAAAACAGTGTTTTACCATTTATTAATAAAGTTTACATCTAAAATATATTCTTTTTACTATATAAAATTTCTTTTTTATCTTATGTAGTTCAACCTTATTATTTACATTTATAGATTAAAAGTGCAATTTAGTATTGTATATATCATAGATAAATAGTATAATATATTTGGAACATGTAACTTAGTTGGTGCTTGCCTCTTTCTACTTTAATTATTGGAAGGAGGAATATGATTATGAAAAAAAGAGCTTTTACTTTATATTTTCTCAAACACATAATCATCATTTTATTTTTACTTCTCCTGATTCTAACAGAACTCAAAAAATAATAAGCACCTAATTCAACAAATGAATTCAGGTGCCATACCATGTATTATAGGTAAGCACTCAACTATTGCAAAAGTTAAGTGTTCCTTTTTTATTGTATGAATTTCCTCCACCCATATACATCATATCATAATATATACTGAAAAATCAAACCAATCGGAATAGATTCTTCTATTTCTAAGCGCAAACAGTTAATATTCTAACCCCATGGGATCTCTTTTGGAGCCATGCGTTTTTTGTTTTCTTTAATTTCTACAATTTTCCCACTGTTCATACGAACTACGCGATCTCCAATTAAGGCAATTCCAGGGTTGTGTGTGACAATAATCATAGTTGTTCCTAATTTTTCATTCGCTTCCACTAATGATTCTAAAACCACTTTGCCTGTTTTTTCATCTAAAGCGCCTGTTGGCTCATCACAAAACATGACGGATGGTTTTTTAGCAAGGGCTCTTGCGATGGATACACGTTGTTGTTCTCCACCTGATAACTGGTACATATATTTTTTCTTATGTTTTGTTAATCCAACGGTATCAATAATCGTGTCAACATCCGTTGATACGTTTCCTAAAGAAGAGCCCACTAAAACATTTTCATATACGTTTAAATGTTCAAGCAAATTATAAGTTTGAAAAATAAACCCTAAATTTTTTTTGCGAAAACGAGTCATTTTATAGTCTCTATATTTAGCTATATTTTTGCCTTCATATAAGATTTTACCTTTGCTAATCTTATCTAAACCTGATATTACATTTAACAATGTTGTTTTCCCACTTCCACTTGGTCCTAATATGATTAGTATTTCACCTTTCCCTACTTTTAAAGAAACATCATTTAAAGCTTGGCTGTCTACTTTTCCCAATTGATATGTTTTATATACATTTTGAATTTCAATTAAATTTTCCATAAATCTACTCCCTCTTGAGTGCCACCGCAAGTGGAACTTTATTCAATACTCGTTTGGATAATCCAATTGCGATATAGTAAGCGATTAATAACCCCATTAATCCTACTGTCGCAAGGAATGGTGAGATGGTAATTGGAATTGTCACTTCAATATCTCCTACTAATGCAACTACAATTGCTTTTAAAATAGAAATCATCACAGGGATAGAAAGTAAATAAGCAATGATAATAAATGGTGTATAAATATTGAGTACCATACTGCTAATTTTCTGGTTTTTATATCCCATAACTTTCAATAAAGAAATTGTTTTTTTATTTTCTTCTACTACGATATTTGCAATGACAGAAATAATTACAAGCACCATAATAGAGGCAAAGGCAATGATAATATAAATACTTCCATTGAAACGATCCATCTGTTTTTCAATATTTGCTTTCAAATCATTCATATTTAAAATATAAGCGATTTTAGAAACTTCTTCTGTGGATAAATTTCGGAATGATTCATATTTTTTTTCATTGGAATAAATCGAAGTATAGGCATTTGTTCCCAGTCCTAAATTAGAACTTAAACTTTCACGATTGATATATCCACTTTTTCCCATAAATTCGTTATTAAATCCAGATATTCTATAAGTCATATCAATTGTTTCATGCTGAAAATGTAATTGGTCTCCTACTTCCAATCCATATAATTCTTTTACGTTTTCATTGACAACAATCGCTTCTTCATCCTCTAATAGGTTAATGATATTTTTTTTCTCTTTATTTAAAATTTGAATATATTTTGCACTGGTATCTAGTCCTGTCAAAGAGAAATTGATTTCGTCTCCTTCTTTTGTCTCTAGTGTTTTTTCATTACCATTCTGATCTGTAATCTTTTGCAACGGAACACTTACAGTTAACACATAATCTGCTTCTTGATATTCACTTCCGTCTTTATAATCAAATTGTCCTAGCATAACTAAATATTGATACTGTATTCCACTAAAGCTTTCTTCTATCATATGATTAAATAAATTAGAGCCAATTAATACTAAGACAATCAATAGTCCTGTACAAAAAGAAGTAATTGTAACAATAAAGAGTTTTCCCAGGCTACGGAATGCAAGTGAATATTTAAATCGATAATGGAATGGAAAGAAGGAATTAATTTTGTTTACAACACGACTAAAGAAATTTACCTTTAAATTACTTCCTTCTTTTAATAAAGCTAAAGGCTTTTTGCGTAACATAAATAAAGCAATAAGATAACTTAAAATAGATAAACTAATCATTGGTGTGAATACGGCTTTGGCTAAATAACTGAAATTTAATTGATAATTTTCCAATGGTACTGTGTAATAACTTAGCAATATATTAGAAATTGGATAGTGTACGACTACACCTACAATATATCCCAAAATTCCACCTATGATTGATCCCACCACAGGGTATACCAAATAACTTGCTGCAATTCCAAAACGATTATATCCTAAAGATTTTAGGACACCAATTTGTAAACGTTCATCATCAATTCTTTTTTTGGTAATAATTACTATAATTAAAACAGAAATTGCAAGTAATAAGTATAAGAAACATTCTGCAAATAAGCGATTGGATGCAAATTCCATTTGTAATGCTGCAATTCTTCCCAAACGTGTTACTGTGTTCATATCCATTATAATTTTATCTTCATCTAAAATACGCATAACAGGGTCATCTGCAAACATAGATTTTTCTGTTTCCTCATTTGCTTCCATGGATACAGTTATTTCAAATTTACGGTTGGTTTGAAATTGATAGTCTAATGCAATGCTATTATCCTGAATCCCTACTACATTTTGGTATGCATTATCTGTAATAATAGCAATATTGTTATTTTTACTATCAAATATAGGCATACTGAAAGAAATGAGTGGATAGATATAATCAGGTGCGTATGCAAGTCCTACTATTTTATAAGAGGATTCTCCTATTGTATAAGTATCCCCTATTTTTAATGTATTGGCTTTTGCATAACTAGGCAGGATTACAATTTCATTGTCTTCTTTTGGAAATTTACCTTCTACTAAATATAGTTTATTAATTTGCTTTTCTGTATAAGGTAATATTTTAATTAATTTTTTATCATCAGAAACTGTTTTAGAACGTTCAAATTCATATACAAAATTGTATTTTTCTTTTAAAGAATCCAAAATTCTCGTTTTTAAATAGATATCTGCTTCATACTTTTCAAACAAGCTTTGAATTGTATAAAGCATTTTTGTATCATATATGGGATTTGTTAAGTAAATACGATATTGTTCTAAAAGCATACGTTCTTCTTCTGTACTATTTTTGAACTGATGTTCTAATAAATAATTCAAATCTTCTTCACTTACATCTTGACTATAATCAATCGCAACTCCTACACTTAAATCTTCTACATTTTGTTCTTCTAAATAAGTATAGTAACGCTCTTCTAAGCGATCAATTGCAATATTTGTTCCTACATAGACTGCCATTGACAACATCACCATAAAAATGATTCCTGTCATTTGAATTTTCTTTTTTCGCAAACCTTTGAATGCATTTAACAATAATAATTTCATTTAAGCCCACCTCAATTCACTGGCTTTTTGAACGGTTTTGTTATGTGTTACTTCTACCAATGTTCCACTATTCATACGAATCACTGTATGTGCCATATCTGCTATACTCGGATTGTGCGTTACAATAATCATAGTTGTATGATATCGTTCATTCATGTCCTGTAATAATTCTAATACTTTTTTTCCTGTTTCCTCGTCTAAAGCACCTGTTGGCTCATCACAGAACAATACTTTTGGATTTTTTACTAAGGCTCTTGCGATTGCGACTCTCTGCATTTGTCCTCCAGATAATTGATATGGATATTTATGGAAATGCCCTTCCAAGCCTACTTGATTTACAAGTTCTTTCATTGACAATGGATTGACAGATAATTCTTTTCCTAATTCGATATTTTCTTTTACTGTTAAACTTGGAATTAAATTATAGCTTTGAAAAATAAATCCTAAATTATTTGCACGATAATCAATTAACTCTGATTCTTTCATTTTATCAATTCTGGTATCTTCAAATAGGATTTTTCCTTTACTTGGAGAATCGATTCCTGAAAGTAGATTTAACATAGTTGATTTTCCACTACCACTCGGACCTAAAATAACGATAATTTCACCCTTATTCAATGTCAAGTCGATGTCTTTTAAAGCATGATAATCGGTATCATAGTTTTTGTATGTTTTATAAACATTTTCCAATTTATATAATTCTTTCATTTGAACCTCCTATTAAGTGTATGGCAATTTATTCTATAAAATGTTCCACTTGGTATTCAGTATACACTTATTTTTATTAAAATACAAATAATAGATTTCAAAATTTAGAGTCTATGTAAAGTCAAATATTCTAAATTCATATAAATAAAACAAGAATATTTGTAGAAAACAATATGCATAAAAATTGAATTTAAAAAATTTTTTAAGGAAATACAAATTCTTATAAAAGATTGTTGTTTTAAATTTAAGAACAGCAGGTATAATGATTTTCATGATAGTTATATGTATTGTATATATATGAGAGAAATTTTATATAATAAAAAAAGAGATACGCATAACTTTCGTATATTGAGCGTTTCCCTCTATGTAATATTCTTAAATAAACGATTAAACATTTTTCTAAGATGTGAAAGCGTTTATTTTTTGTCTTTTTCAATGTATCATTTTCTTATATAAGAATGCAAATAATTGGATTTGGTAATTCTAAATATACCTATGAATAGTTAATTGCCTTTGTTTCATTTTTTCTATGAAATGGAATGTCTATTTAAAACCTATTCCTAATTTATCGTTTAAATTCCATTTTATTGGAAATACTAAAACTAGGAGGAAAGAAAAATGACACAAAAAGAATTACTTTATATGGAAGACGCTATAGGTCACTCTCAAAATTTAGAAACAATATTGACAAATTCTAGTAGTGCTATGGAAAATTCTGAATTGCAAGCATTTTTATATGAGCTTGCCCAAAGAAGCAAAAATGAGGGAGAAAGATTATTAAAAGTTATGGAGGATATTGCAAATGAAGGATAAACTTATCATGGAAAACATTTTACTTCTTTTAAAAGGTACTTGCGAAGTTTATGTTCATGGTACACAGGAAGCAAGTAATGAAAAGATTCATGAAACCTTATTGAATGGCTTAGATAAAATACTAAAAATGCAATATGAAGTTTATAATAAAATGGTTGCATGTGGTTGGTATCAAGTAAGCAACATTAATACAGAAGAAATCAATAAAACGTTAACCCAACTACAAAATAAAGAAGCTTAAATGAAAAGCTTTTTTTATTCATCAAAAAAGGGGCCCATTCCCCTTTAAAACAACGATAACTGACTTGATTCATCCATGCCTTCAAATAAACCCATCATACGCATTTTTTCTGTTAAAGAAGCAGACACTTTTCCACGTTTCCAGAAATCCTCAACGCTTAAAAATTCTCGTTTTTGGCGTTCCTCCACAATATTTTGTGCTACTGCTTCCCCTAAACCCTCAATCGCACTAAAGGGTGGATAAATTTCTGTTTCACTTTTAATTTTCCACACACTAGAATCACTTTCATATAAATCCAAATTTACAAAATGAATACCACGTGCAGAGGCTTCTAATGCTACTTTCAAACTTTCTAATTGACCTAATTCTTTATTACTTGCTTCATATCCTTTATTTTGGATTTCTATAATTTTATTTTTAATCGCATCATACCCACCTATCATCGCATCCATATCCACATCTGTTGCTTTTGAAGTAAACCATGAAGCATAGAAATATACAGGCATATGCACTTTATACCAGGCAATGCGAAAAGCACTTGTTACATAAGCAGCCGCATGGGCTTTTGGGAACATGTACTTAATCTTTCGGCAAGATTCAATAAACCAATCTGGAATTCCTGCCTCTTTCATAGTTGCAGCATGTTCTTTCCAAGTTTCTGGATCTTTACTCGCTTTTCCTTTACGTACAAATTCCATTATTTTAAAAGATTTGATTGGTGCCAAACCACGGTACATTAAATAAACCATAATATCATCACGACAACCAATGGTCTCTTTAAAAGGGACTATGTTGTTTTGAATCAATTCTTGTGCATTCCCAAGCCATACATCAGTTCCATGAGATAATCCAGATATTTTAACGAGTTCTGCAAATGTGGTTGGTTTAGTATCTTCTACTAATTTAATCGTAAATGGAGTTCCAAACTCTGGAATTCCTAATGTTCCTGTATTACACATAATTTGTTCTTTGGTAACACCCAATGCTCTTGTGGATGTAAAAATACTCATTGTTTCTTTATCATCCATTGGGACCTTCATAATATCGGTACCTGATTGCTCTTGAATTTGTCTTAATTGTGTTGGGTCTGAATGTCCTAAAATATCTAATTTCAATACACATTCTTCAATTGAGTGGTAATCAAAATGAGTTGTTCTCCAAGCAGATTCAGGATCTTCCGCTGGAAATTGATATGGCGTAAAATCAAAGCAATTCATATAATCTGGAATAACTACGATTCCTCCAGGATGTTGACCTGTTGTTCTTTTTACCCCTGTACATCCCATTGCAAGTCTTTCTACTTCAGCGGTGCGCATAATAATATTTTTATCTTCGCAATATCCTTTGACATAACCAAAAGCGGTCTTATCTGCAACTGTACCAATTGTTCCTGCACGATATACATTATCACTACCAAATAACACTTTTGTATAAGCATGTGTACTTGCTTGATTTAAATCGGAAAAGTTCAAGTCAATATCAGGTACTTTATCTGCATTGAATCCCAAGAAAGTTGCGAATGGCATATCCTGTCCATCTTTCACTAACGGAATATGACAATTTGGGCATAACAAATCTGGCAAATCAAATCCTGATGAATAAGTAGAACCTAAAGGATTCCCAGCTTCGTCTTCAAAAATACTGACTTTACATTCACTACAACGGTAATGTGCTGCTAAAGGATTGACTTCTGTTATTCCCATCAAAGTTGCGACAAAACTAGACCCAACAGAACCACGAGATCCAACTAAAAATCCTTCGTCATTTGAGTGTTTTACAAGTCTTTGCGCAATTAAATAAATTGGATCAAAGCCTGCGCCTATAATTCCACCCAAAGATTTCTTCAACTTCTTTTCAGCATCTAAATCTGCTATTTCCGAATTCATCTCCTTTATATGTTCTAAAACTAATTTTTTTACAGAATCAATACCTGCTACAATTGTATCATGCAATTTTTGATAGATCATTGCATCATTCTCTTCTTCCGTTCCTTTCCATTTTTCACGAATGGTATTTAACACAATATCCCCATATAACTCTGTTGCAATTCTCTGTTCAATGGCATAAGGAAGAGGATTTCCATACCAATTTTCAGCCTTTTCATAAACAAGGTCTGTTACTACTCGTGGACAGTCTAGATAAGATAATTCGTCATCACTTTTGATTCTCGGAGAAAACGGTGTTCCTCCAGTATCTGGAATTACCTCAATTTCCTCTACCATATCTAAGACTTTATTTGGATTGGTCACAATAATTTCATATGCTAAATCGGTTTTTAAAAACGCAAAGTCTTCAAGCATTTCTCTTGTTGTTCTAAAATGTTGGGAAGGAATTTTTTTGATATCATTTTTGGCAAGAGGATGCCGTCCTCCACCAGGAACTTTTTGATTTATAATAATTTCTCTATAAATTTTATCTTCTCTTTTGAAATGATGTACATCTCCTGTTGCGACTATAATTTTACCTGTCTCTTTTGTTGCTTGAATTATCTTTTGAATATGATTTTCTAACTCTTGTTTACTTTTAAAATCTCCAAGTTGTAATAAATGGTCGTATACTTCTGGTGGTTGTACTTCGACGATATCATAAAAATTAATAATATTGGTTAGCTCTTCTCCATCTTTACTTCTCGCTTGGTGAAACACTTCAGATTCATAGCAACCACTACTAATTAATAATCCTTCTCGATGTTGTGACAGTACACTTCTTGGAATTCTTGGTGTTTTATATAAATATGTTGTGTTTGCTAAAGAAATGATTTCAAATAAATTTTTAAGTCCAACTTGATTTTGTGCAATTGCATTAAAATGATAGGTACGACCAAATTTATAACGATCTTCTACTGGTACTAATTTATCTAAATCTGATACTTTTTCAAATTTCTGAGACTCCAATTTTTTTAACATTTTCGCAAATACATAAGCAGTTCCTTCGGCATCATAATCTGCTCGATGGTGGGCATCTTCTTCCCATGGAACATTGTATCTTTTCACTAAAGCGGATAAACTATGGCGCGCATGTCCTTGATCTAATGTTCTTGATAATTCTAGTGTATCGATAACTGTATTTTGGAAGTTACCTAAATTATACTTTTTCATCGCCATTTCAATAAAAGAAATATCAAATTTTGCATTATGCGCTACCATTAAATCATTCCCTGCCCATTCCAAGAAACGTTTGGTAACATCTTCTTCATTGTCTTTTCCTTTTACCATTTCATCAGTAATACAAGTAAGTTCTGTAATTTTATCTGGAATATGCTTTTTAGGATCAATCAATTCATCAAAACGATCTATGATTTCTCCGTCTTTCATTTTCACTGCACCAATTTCAATCATTTGATCGCCGCCACCTGCATTAAATCCTGTTGTTTCAGTATCAAATACAACATATTCACTATGAATTAAATCACGTTCGTCTGGTCTTACTACAATATTGACAGTATCATCTACAAGCGTTAATTCTGTTCCATACAATCCTTTAAAAATTGGGGGATTTTTTTCTTGCTCCTGAGCTTTTTCTAATTGTGTTCGAAGTTCTATTTTTATAGTCTCTTCTTGTTCTTCTGCTAATTGTTTTTCTAATTCTTCAACTTTAGCTTTGATTTCCTTTCTCACATTCTTATTATGAGATTTAATAATTCCGAATGAAATTGGAAATGCTTGACAACCATTATGATCGGTAATTGCTACACCTTTATAGCCCATGCGAATAGCCTGTTCTACTAATTCACAAGTATGTTTTCCTAAATCTAATTTGGTTACACCATCCATTTGGCTCATCATCGTATGGGCATGCAATTCTACTCTTTTATGTTCTGCGTCATCTTTAATTTCTTCAATGACTTTATCTAGCAGATTGATATCTCTAATATTCAAAGAAACGTCTGGATTGTATTTATCTGCTTCTTTGACTACCGCTTTCATTTTATACCATTTTCCTACTTTTAATTTTTTATCAATCAGTTCAAATTCTTCCTGATCATTTACAAAGATTGTTCCATAAATACTATCTGTGTAATCAGTTAATTTCAATGAAATAATTTTTAAACCTGTTTTTGTTTCTCTTACATCTTTTCCAAATATGGTACATTCGATTGTTACACTAGATTTTGGAGTGACTACAGTATCTAAACGCGTAGCTACTTCTTCAATGGTTTTTCCTATAACTACTTTCTCGTTATCTGATTCTACAATTAAAGGAGGCCTTTTATAATCTTTGGGGATAAACCTTTTTTTTGTTTCTTCTTTTATTTCTGTGGATTCTTGGTGCAAAAGAACTTCTGGAATTGGTGCCTCTAATTCCTGCATAATTTCTTCTTGAATCGCAGTTTCTTGATTCCAATCGATTTGACATTCAATTTTATAAGGATATCCTACCTTGTTTAAATCTTTTTCTAATTTTGGTATTATGCTTTCCAATTTAATTTTTTCGGCACGATTTCCTATTATAATAGTAAGGATATGATTTTGGATATGTTGTTCACTATTTACAAACATTTCTAGTAAAGGGGATTCTTTACTATAGTTACAGATAAAGTATCGATAGTAATATGGAAACATTTCTAGATTTTGATTTGCTGTTTGAAAGTCTACGGTAACTTCTTCTAATTCTGGAAATGCTAAAGACAATTTTTCTATAAATGTTTGATAGCAGTTTAAGGTTAGATTACTTTTTATTGCAATCAAAAAACAGTATCTATTTTTCATAGAATTACCTATAATTTTAATGATTTTTCCATCTAAAAATTCTTCATAGTAGGAGGTTTCTAAATTCATTTTTTTTAAAAGTATTTCTAGATTTTTTTCCATACCATCACCCTAGATTCATTGTATCAAAAAAAGACATGTAAATAAAGTCTTTTCTTTCATTTCCTATGGAAATGAATGCCAGATGATTCCGTTTATTTTTTGGATTGTTTGTTGGATTTCATCCAAATACTTTAATTTATTAAATTGTGTATTGTTACAGATCATCTTCTCTATCTTCAATAAACAAATATCTATCATTTCCTTGTAAATCTTTTTCTACAGAGATTTTAGCAGTAGCAAAGTATTTTTTCGCATACTCTTTTAAGATATCTCCTTGGTATTTGCCTATTTCAAATGCAAGCATTCCATTTGATTTTAAATATTGTTTGGCATTTTTTAGGATTTCATAATAACAACTAAGTCCATTTTCTTTTGCATATAGAGCAATTTCAGGCTCATTATTTTTCACAATTTCCATAATCTCTTCATCATACGCTATGTAAGGTGGGTTACTGACAATAATATCATAGGTCTCCTTTAATGGTTTTAAAAAATTACCTTTATAAAACTGAATTTCTGCTTGATTTTTTTCTGCGTTTTTTTTTGCAATTTTTAAGGCTTTTTCGGATATATCTACAGCATCCATAGTACAATTTAATTGTTTTTTTAAAGTGATAGCAATACAGCCACTACCTGTGCCTAAATCTACAATTTGAATTGGAGAGGGAAATCTTTTTGCTTTTTGAATTATTTTTTCTACTAATCCCTCTGTTTCAAATCTAGGAATCAATACATTAGAATTGACTATAAAATTATAGCCATAAAAGTCAACGTTCCCCACAATATATTGTACAGGTTCTCCGTTTTGTAACCGTGCATAATCTTTTTCATATGTATTTGGATTTCCATATTTTTTTAAATATTGTATTGAATTCATAAAAACTCCTAGTACTATTCTCCTCTTAATTTACGTGCTTGATCTTCTGTTATTAAGGCATCTATTACTTTATCAATATCTCCATTCATGATGCGATCTAAAATATTGAGTGTAAAGCCAATTCTATGGTCTGTTACACGATTCTGTGGATAATTATATGTTCTAATTTTTTCAGAACGATCTCCTGTTCCTATTTTACTCCGACGTTCTGCGCCTAATTCTTGATCACGTTCTTGCATTTTCAAATCATAAAGACGGGTTTCTAATATTTTAATTGCTTTTTCTTTATTTTTTATCTGTGAACGCTCTGTTTGGGAATAGACAACAAGTCCTGTTGGAATATGTGTTAAACGTACAGCTGAATCTGTTGTATTAACACCTTGCCCTCCACAACCACTACTTCTTGTGATATCAATTCTCACTTCACTCATATCTAGAGTAAAATCGATATCTTCTGCTTCTGGCATGACAAGAACGGTTGCAGTTGAGGTATGTACTCTTCCTTGGGTTTCGGTCACTGGTACTCTTTGTACTCTATGTGCACCGCTTTCATATTTTAATTTCGAATATACATTTTCGCCTCTTACCATGAAACTAATTAAAGCGTAGCCTCCTGCTTCGGAATGTTCTTCTTCTAATATTTCAATTTTCCAGTCTTCTTTTTCAGCCAATTTACGGTACATTTCAAATAAATCACCTGCGAAAATATTTCCTTCATCTCCACCTGCTGCTCCTCTAATTTCCACAATTACATTTTTGCCATCATTTGGATCTTTTGGTAGTAATAGAATTTCTATTTCACTTTCTAATTTTGTTTTTTCTGTTTCTAAGTGAAGCAATTCTTCTTTTGCAAATTCTCCTAATTCTGGATCTTTTACCATATCTTTTGCATCTTGAATTCCAGTTTCTATTTTTTTATAGGTTTGATAAGCTTCATAGGCTTCTCTTAAACTTGCTTGTTCTTTGGACAAGCGCATGGTTTCTTTAATATTGGAAATGACCTCTGGTTTTATGAGTTCTTCGGTTAATTCATTATATCTATTTTCTATGGTTTGTAATCTTTCTATCACTTGAGAATCTCCTCCTTAAGACTCCTAAATTATACTATAGTTTTTTCGTTTAGGCAATATAGTATATGAGAATCTATAAGGAATAATTATCTTTCCTATTAGGATAACCCTAATGGATGAGAAGATTGATTTTGACTGAGAACTTATGGAATTGATAAATTTAATAATAGGTAAAATGAGTGACGAATAAATTCACTATGCATATTCACATGTATTACTTTTTTAACTGCATAGCAATAACTGGTTCTTGTGTAATTGGAATTATACTTGAATCACTACCATACTTTCTACTATATCCCCATATCCAAAGATTCCAATCCTCATCTATAGCAGTTGTATATATATCATGTTCTTCCAAACCATCTGTTGATACACTTTGAAATTTTGTTCCTTCTATAATTTGAATGGGTATCAATTTTCTCTCTGCTGTTCCATCCCCTAATTGACCTCTATAATTGTTTCCCCATGTCCACAAATTCCCTTCTTCATCGATTGCAACGGAATAATTATTTCCTGCAGCTATACTTTTAAATTTTGTTCCTTCTTTAATCTGAACTGGTTCAGTTTTATCCTCTTGTGTTCCATCGCCTAATTGACCAAACGAATTGTATCCCCAAGCCCACAAATTTCCTTCCACATCGATAGCCATTGTATGCGCAAACCCTAGTGATACACTTACAAATTTCGTTCCTTCTTTAATCTGAACTGGTTCAGTTTTATCCTCTTGTGTTCCATCGCCTAATTGACCAAACGAATTGTCTCCCCAAGCCCACAAATTTCCATCCATATCAATAGTCATTACATAATTAGATTCATCAGCACTTATGATACTTTTAAACTTTGTTCCTTCCTTAATTGGCATTTTCAGGAAATTGTAGTTAATAATATTTCCCTCATTTTCTTCAATTTCACTATCATTTATATTCATTTTCCATAAATCGTTCTTATTATCAATTGCATATATATTACCCTTTCTATCACTTGTAACAGACTTAACTCCCTCTAAAACTTGTATTTCTGTAAGAGCAGAATCGTAAACAGCATCATATATATTATCAAGTAGTAATAAATTTCCTTTTGTATCAATGGCAGTACCAAGGTAATGATAATTAACATCTAAATATCTAAACTTAGTATCTGTTTTTATTTTTTTTCTACTAATTGTTTTATCCACTAATACATCTATATACCAAAGATTTCCCTCCTCATCAATTACAAAATTGGAAACACCTACTCCTAAAGAGGGCTCTACCACTTCTATTGGACTTTCTTCTTGTGTTTGATTAACTTTTGTAACGCTCTCTATTTTTCCATTTTTAATTGTCACTTCATATCCTTGGAAGGTGAGTTTTCCTTCTTCTATAATACCCTTTGTATCTAATTTAATATAGTCATTACTCCCATTTGGTTTTTCTCCTTTGACTTCTATTAAGTCTCTTAAACATGTTGTTTCACATGCATTTATTTTTATAACTGTGTTCTTAGGTATTTGATACATACTACTATCTAGTTGCCCTTCTAGTTGGTACTTTTCTACCGCTTCTACATACCCGTGTCCACTTTCTTTCACTGCTCCTATTCTTGCTTTTTCTACGACATTTAATATCATTGGGGTTGCAATTAATGCTATAATTGCTAGTATCACAATGACTGCCAACAATTCTATTAATGTAAATCCTTTTCTTTTCATATAACTCCTCCTACTTTAGTTTGTACTAAATTTTATTTTCTATTCTTAGTATATTATCAGTGTACCACTTTTTCACTTCCTTTCCAATCACTAAAAAGAGGGTATACCCCCCCCCCGTTTGCAATTAGCAAATTTCATTTGTTCTTTTTGCAAACTATTTTATGATTTTTTTGTACTTTCCTGCTATTTTAGAATACAGATAGTTCTATCTATATTCATTTTATCATCTATAATTTTTATGTCAATATTTTTTTAAATATAGTTTCAATTTGAAATATGTCTTTAATCATTATATTACAACTGATTATACAAATTTCTGTTACAAAAAAATGTTTATAACTAATTTTAATTAAAATATTGATATGTTTTCTGTATTTAATATCGGGTTTATTAAAAAGAATGGCAGTTAATCTATTTGGTTTAACCACTCATTTTATTTCACTATGTCTCTATGATTTGTACATTTTTTACCAATTAAAACCCAATTATCTTTATATTTCGATTCATTATCAAATTTTTAACTTCGATTTCTAATTTTATCCTGCAATTGTATATGCAATCTCATAAAAAATACAATTTTTCCTATAATATAAAGCTTTCAAAAATAGCATATAAAATTTTTAGCCTTTTTCCTTTTTATATAAAATATTTCAATGTTTATATTATCTATGGATTTAAACGATTTGGTCCTCTAAATAGGAACATTGCTTCTTTTAAAGAAGGAAGTCCTAATAATAACATAGTCAAGCGATCAATTCCAATTCCAAATCCGCCATGTGGAGGGCATCCATATTTAAAGAAATCCAAATAGAACGCAACATCATCTTTTAATCCCTTTTCTTCCGCTTGTTGTTTTAAAATTTCATAACGGTGCTCTCTTTGGGCTCCTGTTGTAATTTCAACACCTCGCCATATCAAATCATATCCTTGAGGAATACCATCTTTTCTCATATGATAAAAAGCCCTTTTATCCTTAGGAAAATCGGTAATAAAAATAAACTCTGAATGGAATTCATCCATCGCATATTGATAAGATAGTTTTTCTGCTTCTGTTGTTAAATCTACTTTTGCCCCTTCTTCGACATGATAATTATACTTTTCCTCTAGAATTTGATATAAATCTGTCAGTTTGACTCTAGGGAAAGATGATACAGGCACAATAACCTCTTTTCCATAAACTTCTTGAATTAAATCTCCATAGCTATCTTTTACTTCTTTTAACATATAGGTGAGTAATTTTTCTTCCATCTCCATAACATCCTCGAATGTTTCAATGTAACTAAATTCTAAATCAAAACCTGTAAATTCTGTTGTATGTCGATTGGTATTCGAATTTTCGGCACGAAATACAGGACCTACTTCAAAAATTCGACCCATTCCTGATGCCATAGCCATTTGTTTATAAAATTGTGGAGACTGTGCTAAGTAAGCTTTTCGATCAAAGTATTTTACTTCAAACACTTCAGAGCCCGATTCGCTTGCTGCACCTATTAATTTAGGAGTATGAATTTCTATAAAGTTTTTTTCATATAAAAATTTACGCATGGATTCTACCATTTTACTTTGAATTTTAAAAATATTCATATTATATTCATTTCGCAAATCTAAGAAACGATTATCCAATCTCGTATCCATTTCAGCGCTATCTTTATCCTTTATATTTATTGGTAATTCTGCTTCTGATACAGATGTAATTTCTATTCTTTCAGGAATGATTTCCATTCCATTTAATTTTACTTTAGGACTTTCTAATAATACTCCTTTTGCTTTGATTGTACTTTGTAATGTAATTCCGCTTACAATGTTGTTTAAATTTTCATTTTCCTCATTTTTTTCGATTGTCATTTGTACTTTGCCTGTTCCATCTGTTACCACTACAAATTGTACATATTGTAAATCTCTTAAACTTTCTACAAATCCTTGTATTTCCACTATTTCATTATAATGTTTGTTTAAATGTTTGATTTCTATTCTATTCATAAAATTTCTCCTCTATATGGTGATCTAAAAAGTGAATTAGTTCATCCATTTCTACTTTATATTCTTCTTTGGATTGATTATTTTTAATTGTGAATACTTCCTTTTCTACTTCTTCTTCTCCAAGTATTAAAACATAACTTGCATGAAGTCGATCTGCTTGTTTAAAATTTCCTTTTATATTACGTTTCATATAATCAATATCAACGGAAAATCCATTCATACGGAGTTGTTGTGCAAGAGATACTGCATAATCAATTTGTTCTTCTTGTACAGGAATGATATATAAATCAATATTTTGTTCTCCTAAGTGAATCGCTTCGCTCTCTAATGCATTCAAAAGTCTTTCCATTCCTAAGGCAAACCCAACACTAGGTGTAGAAGGTCCTCCTATCTGTTCTATTAAGTGATTATATCTTCCCCCACCACATAATACATTTTGACTTCCAAAACCCTCGATGTCTGCTTCTACTTCAAACACTGTATGGGTATAATAATCTAAGCCTCTTACAATATTTGGATTCACTTCATAAGGAATTTCTAATATGTCTAAATAATGTTTTACTTGTTCAAAATGTTGCTTGCTTTCGTCATTCAAATAATCAAGCATTCTTGGTGCGTTTTTCATGCATTCCAAGCCATTATCTACTTTACAGTCTAAGATACGTAAAGGATTTTTATGATATCTCACTTTACAATCGTCGCACAAAGTGTCTAAATAAGGTTCAAAATGTTTTAAAAGTGCTTCTCGATATGCGTTTCTAGATTCTGCATCTCCTAAACTATTGATTTTTACTTTGATTCCTTTTAATCCCAGTAATTTGTAGAAATTCACAGGTATACTGATTACTTCTGCATCTATATAAGGATTTTCACTTCCAAATACTTCAACGCCAAATTGATAAAATTCACGAAATCTCCCTGATTGTGGTCTTTCATAACGATACATTGGTCCTATATACCATGTTTTTATGGGTTGATTAGGATCCCCATAAAGTTTATTTTCTATAAAACTTCGAACAATTCCTGCTGTTCCTTCTGGTCTTAAGGTCATATTACGATCTCCACGATCTTTAAAATCATAAGTTTCTTTCGCAACAATATCCGTTGTCTCTCCTACACCTCTATGGAATAATTCGCTTGATTCAAATATCGGTGTTCTTACATATTCATAATTATATTTTTCCATCATAGAACGAAGTATATTTTCTATTGCAAGAATTTGACGTCCTTTTTCTCCGTATACATCATAAGTCCCTTTTGGTTTTTGTAACATATTATCTCTCCTTAAAAGCCAATTTTCTTTGTTTTTTCTCCAGATTTTAATTCTTCATAAATATCTAAATTAATGTCTTCTTCTGTTAAAGTCGTTAATTCTTCTAGATTATTACTATTATAACATCTACTTGCGTGATTGAATAAAATTTTATCAAACAAATTGTCAATAAATCGTCCATTTCCGAAATTTTTTTGTTTCATAAAGTCTGAAATAAGCAATTTCACTTTTGCTCCTATATAAGCATCTATATGCAACTTACTCTTTTCTATTTTTCTTAAGAAAATAGCATAAAGCTCTTCTAATGTGTAATCCATAAATTTGAATTGGTACCCAATTCTAGAAATGAAACCTGGATTCATTTCTAGAAACTTTTGCATTTCTTCTTTGTACCCTGCAAAAATAAAAATTGTCTCTTTACTTTCCATTTCTTTGCTAATTTCCACCAATGCTTCTTCTGCGTATAGTTGTCCTTCTGTGCAGAAATTATATGCCTCATCTACAAAAATCACACCATGTTTATATTTTTCTATTATGGCATGTGTCTTTTTATCTGTTTGTCCCACATATTCTGCAATAAAATCCCATGCCATACATTCTCCTACTTTATTTTGTTTTATGTATCCCATTTCGTAGAATAATTTTGCTAAAATTTTGGCAACTGTTGTTTGTCCTGTACCAGGATTTCCTAAAAAGACCATGTTTAAATTTGCCTGTTCTAGTGTTGTTTCTTCTCTTACCTTATTGATGAATATAAGATAGTTTTTCAATTTTTGTACTTGTTTTTTAATCTTTTCCAGACCAATTAAAGAATCCAATATTTCGTTTGCATTCATTTCTATTGTTTTTTCTTCCAAACACTCAGATTCTAATTCTAGCAATTCATTCGCCTTATTTACTATACTTTCCAAACACAAATGTACATCTTCTATATTATTCTCTTCTATATCAGACAACATTTTTTGAACAATTGACAATGGTATCTCAATAAGTTCTCCTTCGTCTGTTTGATAATTTAATACATAGCTATAGTAATTGTCAGCTACTTCTGCATTTTGAATGTCTTCTACTCTACTACTTATAATTTTTAAATTTTCATTTTCTAAAATACCATATTGGATAAAACTGCAACAACCCTTTTGAAATAATTCATAAAGATTTTCTTCTTCTTTTTCAAACAATTCTATTAACCATTTTTTACACGTTAATTCACCAAAACATAATTTTTCTTCTGAATTTATAAATGCTATGTTTTCCATATGGTACAATTTCTTTGCCTTTCCTTTTTTGTAATATTGGATACTATCCTCTTCTGCATTGTACACTACATTTTCAACTGCTTCTACAAATTTAAAGATATAGAAATTTTTAAATAATTTAATTTTTTTGTAAATGGCTACTATATTTTCTTCCATTTTAATTCCCCCTAAAAAGAAATCTATAACAAGTTTTTCTAGCATACTACCTTAATGATAGATTTTTTATATGATCAAACTTTATTACAAAGATTTGATTATATTACGATTTAATTCTTCCTATATTTTTGAGATTAGATAGCAAAACTGCATCCAATGATAATAAATAGCATTTTTATTATATACATTGTTTTATTCTAATATAGTTGTTGCATTTTTTCATGGATACTCTATTTTTCATATATCTTTTGTCATAAATTTCCTTTTCTTAATTGTTTATTTTAATCCTTTTCAAATTCGTAGTCAAACCCTTTCTTTACTTAATATATTGTTTTAAATATTGCTTTTGTTTTTCTTCTTTTAACTGATAATAAGATTTTACTTGCTCATAGACAAAACAATCCTGATTGAAATGATAATCTTCACAAATTGTCTCAAACATTGTACTCATTTTTTGTTCTAATAATATTGTTAAATAGTTAGAAAATTGTGGATAAATTTTGTTTAATAAACGTATGTTGAAATCGTCTAATACAATGATCACATTATTTAAATAAATGCCTTCTAATCCAATTGAATCAATACAGGTAGCAAAATCGTAAATTGGCGCTACTCTAAATTGCTTTGTTTCTAAATTTTCTTCAAACTGTATATTTGTAGATATTCTATCCTTTTGTAGCATATAAATATCGAGTGCCAATAATTTTAAAAGGGAGTCAATTACTATTTCCTTATCTTGTTCATTTCTATAAAATTGCTTTATATGCTCTACATTCGAATTGGCATTGACTAAATTATTATAGGGAACAAAATAATCACCAAAATAGTATGTACAATTCGATTTTCTAAAATTTTTAGATACCAAGCCTAATTTGTTTTCTACACATCCAACTTGAAAAGTAACAGCATCCAATTTTAATATTTTCGCAAGATAACTTCCTAATAATTCATTCATTAAATAAAATGGATATCCATAATTTTCTTCTTCTTTTCGAAAATAATACCATGTATGATTCATCAAAAACATCTTCTGAATATATTGCTTTGCTAAAAAACCAGAAGATTCCATACCTAAAACCTCATACTTTTGTTCTTCTGAAATATGAATATCATTATAAAGATTCATAATTGGGGTTTGATTTGTCACTAATTCTTTCAAAAACAACATAATGCATCATCTCCAGGCCCTTATTATATTCCAAATATACAAAATTGCAAGAATAAACGATTACAATAGGTAATATTTGCATCTAAAAACGAATAATAAAGAACAATGGAACAAACGATATGGGCGGAGACTTGTCACTTCAATGTAAAATTGAAGTGATCCGTAAGATATTAGGTTATCTAATACAAATATTAATTAGAAACTCATTATATCACTAGATAAAATTTTCAATAATGGAGATTCCAACAATAAATAAAAACCATTGAAATTCAATGGTACTTTTCAACTTGGCTGCCCCAGTTCGATTCGAACGAACGCAATGCCTGAGTCAGAGTCAGGTGCCTTACCGCTTGGCTATGGGGCAATTCCAATATCATTATAACATTTTTATAAGAAAAATACATCTACTTTTGAAAATTTTCAAAAGTATTATTAATGGAAAATGATTTTTTTGTGAAACTGTAGTTGTTAAAAATATTTAAGAAGATAATTTAATGGATTTCCATTTACTCACTTCTTATAAAACTAAGGTTTCGTATTTTTGTGTAATTTCCAATTTTTTAATATAAATTTTCTTTTCTTAAATTCCTTTGACTTTGTGTATTTTAAAATAAAGACTACGATGATCATTAAAATAATCATAACGAATATCATATGTGCTTTTAGGTATTTTAAGATAGAAAAATGTAATTGATTATTTAATACAATATCAATAGTAGCAATTATTTCTCCTTGATAAGATAGTTCTAAAATACCTAATTTTGTTCCTTTTCTGGTATTATATTTCACAACATCTATCCCCTGATATTGTGTCTCAATCTCCCCTTTGTGAAACTCCATAGGTAGATACTTTTGAATTGTTTCCGTTGATGTAAATTGTACCGAATCTTCTTTGGCATACTGTGTGGAGAGTGATAAAAGAAATTCGTTTTTTTCAACGATTTCTTTATTTTCGAAATGACTGATAAAATAATCATAAATTGTTTTAGCATCTAAAAATGAATAAGGTTGTTTTGCAGGATATGGAGCCCTTGCAGTAATTAACATATAGTTCGTTCCATTCTCATGTGCAATACTTGCCAAACACAATCCTGCATGATTCGTTGTTCCTGTTTTCCCACCTAAAATATAATCCATATGTATTTGATATCGTTTTATGTTTTTGAAAATAGTACTAGATACTAAGAAAGAAGTGTCACTCATAACATAACGGTCACTTTGTAAAATTGTTTTTAAATCATCATTTTTTAATGCATATTGAAACAATCTTGCGACATCCTTTAATGTGGAATAATGATTTTCAGCATCTAAACCTGTTTCGTTTGCAAAATGAGTATGTTGCATACCTAGTTCTTTTGCTTTTTCATTCATCTTATTTACGAAAGTTTCTTTAGAGCCTGCTATTGTTCTTGTTAATGCTTGCGCTGCATCAGCTCCTGATGGAAGTAACAATCCATACAACAAATCTCTATACGTTACAATTTGCCCTTCCCTAAAACCTGCAACTGAGGCATTGGCTTCTATTAAACCCTCAAAATCTTTAGACACTAATATTACTTGTTCATTTAAAGAATTTATATTCTCAATTGCTACAATGGCTGTCATAATTTTTGTCAAAGATGCAATCGCAATTTCCTCATCTGCACCTTTTTCATACAATATTTTGTTTTCATCTAAATTATAAAGAAGAGCATTCTTTGAACGAATCTCAAAGTCATATGCATATATGGGAGATACAAAGCAACAGAAAGCAATCAAGATTATTCCAATAATTTTTCTCATAAGCTTTTCCTTCTTTCTAATACTACTATTCCAATATTTCTTCTATAAAAGGAGACCTGTCTAATTTACTCTCTGGCACAAGTAAATAAACATCGTTTTTTGTCCTTGTAAGTGCTACATAAAAAATACGTCTATCTTCTGCATATGGAAAATCTTCTTTATAATGGTCCTCCTTAAATAAATTAGAAAGCCATATTCCTTCTTTTTCAGGACAAGGAAAATCCTTGTTTGTTACATTGAGCAGAATTACTTGATCTGCACCTAAGCCTTTTGCTTTATGTACAGACATTGCATCTATAATCGCATTTGGGCAAGCTTCTGAAATAATTCTTGTACCGATTCCCTCTTTAAAGTATGAAGTTTCTAATAATTTCTCAATATGTTTGTTTTTTCTAGCAAGGATTAAAATATGATCGTCTTTGTTTTTTTCATAAATTTGCTTTACAATTTCATTTACTATTTCATATTGATTTTGGTTATAAATATATAGTTTAAAAGGGTTTTCTCTTCTTTTATTAGAAAATAGACTCTTTTTCATTTGCATAGGATTTTGCATAATAAAGTTTCCTGCGCAATCAATTAATTCTTGACTACTTCTATAAGTATTATTTATAAAAAGCTGTCTTGCTCCTGGAAAAGAAGAATTATATTTTAAAAATAAATCAATCCGAGAGCCTGCAAAAGAAAATATGGTTTGCCAATCATCTCCTACTGAAATCACTTTGGCGTTAGTAAGTTGTGATAGATTATGTGCAAATTCATATCGATCAACAGAAATATCCTGATACTCATCGATAATCAAATATTCATAATCTAATACATGTAAATTTTTCATAAATTTATTGGCATAAAAAATCATATCTGAAAAATCAATTTGATTATTTGGAAGTAACTCTTTTTCATAATATTGATAAATTTCTTGAATTAATTTTGCTTCTTCATTCCTTTGTTTTTTTGTATCCCAATCAACATCTAATTTCATAATATAATCTGTAATAATCGTCCAAAAGTTTTCTCTACTAGAACTACTTCTAATTTGATTTATGATATCCACAATAAAATCAACAAAATGAAAAAATTCAGCAACTACATTATTATTTAGAATTTGATCATAAATTTCCTCTAAAGTACGTGGTTGAAAAACAACATTATATGCATTTAATTTTTGTCTTAGTGCTTTTAAATAATGAATTGGCTTTCCATCTTCATACATTCTATAGTCCAGTTCAATAAAGTAATTTTCATGAATCTTATGAAAGTTTCTTTTCTTTGTGCGAATATCTTCGTATTTTTTTGCAGTTTGTTTCTGGATTCCATTTCCTGTATAATAACTAGACAATCCATAGTATTCAATATATAAAGGAATATCATTTACAAAAATAGTAAAGTCTGGTGCATAAGATTTTCCTTCATCTACTTTTTCTGGATATGGCTCTTCATACTGATATTCAATTCCATTGATGAAAAGAAAATTCGCTATTCTGGCTTCGCTTTTAGAACGCATGGTCTCGTTTTTAAGGGATTTTGGTGTTTGCTGTTTTAGATATCCTTCCATATAATTATCTATAATTTGCTTTAGATTATCCTTGTTTTGTTCTTGTTTTCTCCTTTTGTAATCTCTAAAGTAATCGTCAAAGGTTTCAAATTTTCGATAATTTTCTACAAATCCTTTTGAAAACATTTTATATCCATATTCATCATATTTATTAAACATTGAAATATACTTTTCAAATAATTCTTTATTTGGGAATAGAACTTCTTTAATATATGTAATTACAATTTCTTTTTGTTCTTTTTCAGATATAGGCCTTAATGGGCTACGAAAAAGTTTACGAATCATTTTCATTCCAAGTGAATGAAAGGTCATAATATCTACAGGAATTTCAAAACCATAGTGAATACGGTCTTTTAATTCTTCAGTTGCTTGATTGGTATAAGAAATTACTGCAATTTTTGCAGGGTCTACTTGTTTTCTTTCAATTAAATATTTTACTTTGGCAGCCATCGTTGTAGTCTTTCCTGCCCCAGCACCTGCGATAATTAAAGAATAATCATCTTCATTCAAAATTGCTTTTCTTTGCGCTTCATCCAGTTCTATAGTTACATCTAGTTTTTGAAACATATGATCAAAGTAATCTTTTTCTTCTATTAATTTTTGGGCAATAAATTGGGCATTATGCTGTTCTATTTTCATATAGCCATTACTTGCAATTTCTTTTATTTCTTCATTGCTACTACTATTTTCAAAATGTTCTTTATAATTGGTTAAAAAATTATTATATTCTTTATACGTAATATAATGATTACTTTCTAACATTTGTTGAAACTTGGTTTGAATCACTTGTTCTATCATAAAACGCACCTCTATTCTTTTAACAGTATACCATATTTTTTAACGTTACATCAAAAAAGAAATTGACAGTGTGCATTCAGTATGTTATGATAAAGTTACCGGAGAGAAATCTTGTCAGGTCTACATTTAGGGATAGAACGAGAGTTTAATCGTATTATAAATACGACACCCTATTTGGGCACTTCTACAGAAGTGCTTTTTTATGGTAAAAAGAGTTTAATATTCAAGTAATCTAATTTTTTTAACATAGTAATAGAATCCATGTTCGATAAAATAACATGTCTTGTTTCCCCTGCTATCAAGTCAGATGCTTGAATGGATATGTGTCTATGCGATAATACATATTTTAAATCAATTTCTAGCTTTGCATATAAAATAGGTTTATGCACCATACGATATTCAAAGTTAGTCATACCTTGTGTAAGTTCTTTTTGAATATCAAAAATAAACTCTCTATGTGTATCTGTAGAGGTGGCTTGTTGATCAATACGAATAATCAATTTAATGGGTAAAAAAGGATTGATATATTGATTTTGAATACAATATTCAAGAACTCTTTTAATGAGAAGTCTTTGTGCATAATCACGATATCTCCCTCTCGCATTTTTATTCTCCATTATACTCTTTTTTATTTTTTGATTATGGATGACGACTGCAAAGCAAATTTCTTTTTGAATCATATTAAATAACCATCTTTTATGATTGGAATGGATGTTAGTATCTTTGATTTCAGGACAGATATGGCAACACTTTAGTTTATTGCTTTTACAATAGCAACATTTGATTTTATTGAGTATAGATTTATATTTACGTCCAAAATCATCTTGCTGCTGTTTACTGAAAAAAATTAGTCCTCCATAAATAGAACAATATTCATTCTGATGTAATACCCCTGAATCATCCATATTAATGTATAGTTCTTGAACATTCATATAGCACCTCTATGAAATACATACTACATATTTTTCTAAAATCCTTTGATTGCATTAAAAAAAACAAGTTACTTGTTTTTATAATAACACTCCATTATATTTTCTACAAACATTGCAACTGTCATTGGTCCTACTCCACCTGGTACTGGAGTAATTGCTTTTACATGGTTATATACATCCAAATCTACGTTGCCTTCTAACTTCCCATTTTGATAACTTGTTCCTGCATCAATTAGAGTACATTCACTTGAAACCATATTTTTATGAATGCTATTAGAAGCATTTGTAGCACAAATTATAATATCTGCTTTCAATGTATATTTTGACAAATTGGTTGTTTTGGAGTGACATACTGTTATGTTCGCATTTTGATTTAATAGTAAGTGCATTAATGGTTTTCCAATTAAATTACTTCTACCAATTATTACAATATTTTTATCTTGTATTGGTATTTTATAATACTTTAATATTTTTAATATGCCTTTGGGAGTACAAGGAATTAAAGTAGGTTCATTATTGTAGAGTTTTACTTGACTTTCATAAGTCAATCCATCGACATCTTTACTTGGTGTAATTGTATTTATAACATGTTGAAACCTTTCAGGGACTGGTAATTGTATCATCATTGCATGTACTGTTTGATCTTGATTTTTCGTTTGAATAAATTGCACAATTTCCTCTTCTTTTACACTAGCTTCAAACGATTTTAGTTCAAATATGATCCCTACTTTTTCACAAGCTTTTCGTTTATTTTTAATATACAACTGATTGACAGAAGCGTTACCAATTACAATATCAATCACTTTCGGTTTTTCTTTATATTGTTCAACTTCTTTTTTTATTTTTTCTAAAATTTTCTCACTTATTTTTTTACCATCTAAGTACATTCAAACATCGCCTCTACTGCTTTCTCATATATGGAATATGCTATTTTAGGGCCATTTTCAAAGTAGTGTATAAAATTTTCCATCATTACACCACTATTAGCCTCTAAAATTAACAATTCTCCTGTTTCCAATTCTATGATATCTATACTTGCGAATTTTAAATTTAGTAACTTTGCAGCCTTTAAAGCCAATGACTCTACATGTTCACGAATTACCTCGTCCTTTACAAAATATGGAACTGCACCTTTAGATAAATTAAATTGCCAATTGTATTCATATAATTCATTTTTGTTTAATACTTTGTTCCACTCTACTTCTCGTTTTTTTTCAAAATAGTTGGAATTAAATTCATATAATAATTCATAAATGGAACGGATTCCATCTCCATACACAATGGGTCTTTTTTTTCCATAAAATAATTCTACTTTATCCTTTAATACAATACATCGATATTCTGTTTTAATTTCATAATAAGGACTTAAACTAATAGAAAAATGTTTTTGTAACAATTGTTTGATTGCTGACTTTAATGTAGTGATATCTTTTACATAATGCATATCATTTCCACAAGTTCCTGTATTACTTTTGACTACGATGTGATAGTGATATTTTTTGGCATAGTTTAAAATTTCATCAAAATTATATTTTTGAAATACAATATTATGTTCTACTAAAGGTAATTCAAATTGTTTCAAAACATCATAAAAGGCATACTTATCGTCACAAATTAATCCTACTCCATGGTTATTTAAATCAAATTTATAGCCTACTATATAACGTATTTGATTTTGTTTTTCTAAAATCATAATCCAATCTTTAGACACAATTGAATATTTGATATTTTTCTTTTCACAAACTTCTTTTATCATATGTTGCATTTGATTCATTGTTATCACCCCTATTTGGTTTTAATTCCTGTCGCATCTACTATATCTAATGCTTTTTTTATGATTGCAATCGAATGGGTTAGTTTTTCTGTTTCTTCAGGATTTAATGGTATAAATATTTTTTCTTGAACACCATTTTTATTTACGATAGCGGGTGTAGAAATACAAACTTGATTGGTTTTATCATAACTAGAAACTGGTAGTATAATATTTTTATCTTCTAAAATTGCAGAGGTAATTCTTACCAAACACATCCCAATTCCATAGTAAGTTGCACCTTTTTTTTGAATAATTTCATAGGCAGCGTCTTTAACTTCCTCTTCTAACTGCTGTTGGTCTTCTTTGGTTAAAAATGCATTAATACTCGTTAAGGCAATATTGGCATTACTCCAAGCTACAAATTCACTATCTCCATGTTCGCCAATAACATAAGCTTGAATATCTTTAGGGCATATATTTATTTTTTCACTAATTAAATATCGTAACCTAGCAGTATCCAAGGTAGTTCCAGAGCCAATTACTCTACTTGGGGGTAATTTAGAATATTTAAGCGTAAGGCAGGTCATTACATCTAAAGGATTGGTAGCGATTAAAAAGATTCCATCAAAACCTGACTGCATCACATTTTCTATAATTGATTGAAAAATTTGGCTATTTTTATGGATTAAATCCATTCTTGTTTCTCCTACTTCTTGATTACTACCAGCCGCAATCACTACAATTCTAGCTTCTTTACAGTCTTGGTAATCTCCTACATATATTCTTACCTTAGAAGGACTATAAGCAAGACAATGATTCAAATCCATAGCTTCTCCTTCAATTTTTTCTTTGTTTAAGTCAATCAAAATTAATTCATCTACATATGTATGTTGATTGAGAAGTGCATAAGCATAACTCATCCCTACATTTCCACATCCAATTAATACGATTCTATTTTTCATATTTTCACCTTAATCTGATTATACAAAATTTTCTTTCTTTTTACCAGTATTTTTATACGAATTATACTTATTGTTTGTATTATTATTGCATACGAAAGAATCTGATGTAGCAGTTTTTTAATCACCATTTCTAAAAAATATGGACTACCTTTTTATAGGTATACTACTGTGATTCTCTATGCAATCCATTCTAAATATTTCGTTTTTAATACCAATCACATATACCTAACATATTTCTACACTTAATGGGTCATTGGTTATTAAAAAGAAAAAAATAAATCAAAATGCCTTGAATCAATTGGAAAATAATTATTATTGGATAGACAAAATGGCTAACCTAAAAAACTAGATAATTAAAATTTCCCAATTTACTAAGTTATATTTTCTAAAACTACAATAAGTTTACAACTATATAAATACGATAACAGAAAAATACGAGGTTATAACGACTTGTCTTTAAATTTATTTAGTGGATGAAAAAGCAATTTTATTTGAATCTTTAATTATCAAAAAGAAAGATAACCTTCATATTCTTTATAAGGTTATTCATTACGATATTTGTGAATAAAAGGCTATTATATTTTTCAACTATATTGATGAAAATGATAGTCTTTTTTTGCTTTTTACGGAGTTATAAACCAGATAAAAAGAGTAACGAATTACATTGTAAAGCATTATAATACTCTCTTATTAAGGTTTCAGAAGTCTTGCAGAAACCAGAAGTGGTTACAGGAATCCATTTTGTGTGGGTGCTTTCGGCTTAAATTATTCCTCATTTAAACTTTTTATATCCTGTAATTCGAATCTATACTTTTGACCATTTTTATTTACTTCATCCATAAACATATCATAAGGTCTACACCATAATTTATTATCACCATATAAAGCTCTATATGCTACCATTTTTTCTCCTGTTTCACTATGGTATATTATATCTTCAACAATATATAAATCTCCCTTATAATGCTTGTAAACACCTTTAATTTTTACTTCTCTCATACATTTTGCCTCCTTTTTCTTTTTAATTCATTTTTCATCTTTTTTTAATAATATTTATTAAATATTTTGATTATCTGATTGAAATCAAAACCATATTTTAACATTTCATTTTTTCTTTTTTGATACATTTGTATAAATAATTTTTCCTTTTCTTCTTTAACTGCATAGTGCACTTTTCTATGGCATAATGGGCATATGGCAATCATATTGAACATACTATCTAGTTTTATATGAATAAAATCTTTTTGTGCATTTAAGGGAATAATATGATGACATTCTAAATATTGGTGTTTTCCTGATACACATGTAAATGTTTTATGATTACAATTCATTTCACAATTATAATTAGCCAATTCCATTCTTGTTACTTTTAATTTGGGATCTGTTTCTTCTCTAATTGCTTTTTCTTTATCCAGTTTATTTTCATAAGTATATGTTTTTTTTTCTAAAGCTTTTATCTCTGATTCACTGTATCCTTTTACAAGACCACGGCTAATTCTTTCAAATTGTTCATATTCTTCTGCTACTTCTTCCATTTCATTTGATGTAGAAGAAGTATATGCATGAATCATTTTATTAATATTTTTATCTTTAATTTTTTTCAAAAAAAACTCAGCTATATATTTTTCCATAGGAAATAAGTATCCCATTTTAGCTGTACCTTTTACTGTAAAAGGATTCTTACTAGTTTCTATGTTTAACATATATTCATTTTTATAATTGCTAAATTGAAAGGGTTTTGTTAATTTATGATAATCTATATCCACCATAAAACCTTCATCATTCCAAATTCCTTTGATTGCATCAGGAATTACACCTTCATAACCATTACTCATAGCTATTCCTATCGCCATAATATTTCCTTTTTTATTGCAAAATATTATATCACCTTTTTTTACATTTTTAACATTTTGCCAATGAGCGAAAGTTGATCCATACTTGTTATTTTTGGGGGCATATATAAAGCCTCCTTTTAGCTCATTTTCAAAAGATCTTCCTTGATTAACAAGCCAAAACTTCATTGTGTCATCTCCTTAACATATTTCGCTAAAGGTATATCTGCTGGTGCTAAGTCATAATTTAATAGATCTTTTAAATTTATGTATTTATATTCTGAATGGTCATGTAAATGAAATTTACCTGAAATATATTTACACCTATATAATTTTAAATCCACTATTTTCATAGGATATTCACATACATTATTTGTTATAAATTCTTCTGCTTTAATTTCTAATTCAAACTCTTCTTTTATTTCTCTTTCAATAGCATTTGTTTCAGATTCTCCTGGTTCTACTTTACCGCCTGGAAATTCCCATTTACCTAATATTTCTTTATCTCCTGTTGATCGCTTTGCTAGTAATACTTTTTCATCTTTTATGATGAAAGCTGCAACTACTTTTATTGTTTTTTTCACTGAACTCACCTTAATAAATTATAACATATATAATGTTAAACATAAAAATTTATAGCGCTTTTAAAATTATTTGTTTATCTCCTGTATTAAAAAAAGAAGTGCACTAAAGCTATTCAAAGCTTTTATCTGCTTTGTCTTTTTTTTAACATAATACAATTTTGAATTGTAAGTTTTTATAATAAATTTATTGCACAAGCAACAACGATACCAATTAGAATTATTATCCGTCCAATTGTTTTTTTATTATTTTCAAACCATTTTTTTATTTTTTCCATCTTGTAATACTTCTTTCTATCAATAATTATTTATGTAACCTTTTGTGTTAAATAACATTATATGTACAAAAAATGTAAAGATTGTAAGTTTAAAAATTTGGATATGATAAGCATCCTTACATTTTGATTATATTATTTTTTATTAAAATGAAAAAACTATTTTCCAATTTCTTCTAATTTTACACTTACTAATTTACTAACTCCAGATTCTTGCATTGTAATCCCATATAAGACATCTGCATATTCCATTGTTCTCTTTTTATGGGTAATTAAAATAAACTGTGTTTTTTCTTTTAAATGCATTAAATATTCTCCAAAACTATCCACATTTACTTCATCTAAAGCAGCTTCTACTTCATCTAGAATACAAAAAGGAACTGGTCTTGATTTTAAAATTGCAAACAGTAAACTAATTGCTGTAAATGTTTTTTCTCCACCAGACAGTAAAGAAATACTCGTCAATTTTTTACCTGGAGGTGATGCTACAATTTCAATACCTGTTTCTAAGAGGTGATCAGGGTCTGTCAATTTTAAAGTTGCAGTTCCTCCTTTGAATAATTCTTGAAATGTTTCTTCAAAATTTTGATTAATCATTTCAAAGGTTTTTGCAAATTCACTTTTCATGACAGCATCCATTTCTGCAATAATATCTAATAACGTATTTTCTGCATTGGTTAAATCTTCTTTTTGATGCATCAAGAAAGAATACCTTTCATTGACTCTTTCATATTCCTCTATTGCTCCTAAATTTACAGTTCCTAAATCTCGAATTGTTCTTTTTAACGCATTTACAAGTTCTCTTGCTTCTTCAAGATCCATGTCTAATTCGTACATTGTGACTGCTTTTTCATACGTAATACTATAGGTTTCATTTAACTTTATGAGTAAATGATCTAACTTAACATCCATACGATTGACTTCAATTTCTAATGTTTTCAATTCTTTGTTTTTTGTGTAAAATGCATTATTTTCTTGTTTCAATGAAAATTCAAAATCCTGTAAATCGTTAGTAAAGCTTTCTTTCTGATTTTGGAGTTCTTTTAAATGAATTTCTGTTTTTTGCATCTGTTCTAAAGCTTGATAATATTCGGATAGTATAGTCTCTTCTTCTTTGCTTAAACTGCCATCTAATATATGAGATGTTCCACTAATTTCTTGACAAATTGTTTGAAAACGTTTTTGAAAATCAGATAGTAAATTTCCTTTTTGGGTACAGATTTCTTGAATTGAAAGTAGGGATTTATTCTCTACATATAATTTATCCTCTAATGAACGGCATTCATCGTCTAATGTATTGATGGTATCTTCTAGGGTTTCTGTTTGTTGAATGAAATCTTTTTGTTGTAGCAAAGCGTGTTCTAATTCATATTTTTCAGTTAGAATGCTTTTATTACTCTTACTATTTCCTCCTGTTAGTGAACCTCCAACATGTAATAATTCTCCTTCTAAGGTAACAATTTTATACCGATGTTCTATTTTTTTACTGATGATTGTTGCGGAATCCATATCTTTTGCTACTACGACATTTCCAAGTTGATTTTTCATAATATTGAGATAGATTGGATTACATTGAATTAAATCAGATGCAATTCCAATAAAACCTGGTTCTTTTTTTATTATCTGTAAGATGGTTGGCTCTATTGCTTTAGGCAAAATGACAGAAATTGGGAAAAAAGTTGCTCTTCCAATATTATTTTGTTTCAAATAAGTAATCGCACTTTTTGCAGATGCTTCTGTATCTACGACTAAATAAGTGGATGCATAACCCAATGAAGTATTAATTGCAGTCGCATAGGTTTCTTCTACTTCGATTAAATTCCCAATCGCATTATGAATGCCTACTAGCTTTGGATTATCTAAAATAGAACGTATTGCATAAGGCAAAGTAGATCCTCGTTCTATACTTTCTTGTAAATGACGAATGGTATACTCCAAGTTTGCTTTTTCACGTAAACAATTTGTTAATCTTTTTTCTACTTGTTCTCTTTTTGTTTTATGTGCTTGATAATTTTCCTCTATTTTTTTGACATTTGCTTTTTGCGTTTCAACTTCATTTTGAAGGGAAACAATTTCTGTTTCCAATGTATGAATATCACTTTCTAATTTGAGTTGTTGTTCTTTTAAATGCAAAAGATTGTCATGTAATTTTTGGTCTTCTACTTCATATTTTTTTCGCTCTAATAAAATTGTTTTTTCGCTATTGATTTTTTCTACTTTTGTTGTTTCTTCTAATAAACGTTTTTGACATTCTGCATTTTCCATCTCTAATTTTTGAATTTTTGTTCTATATTCTTCTATTTTTGCTTCAGAAGCACTATGCTCAGTTGTAACTTTCAAAATTTCTTCGTTTAATTCTGTAATTCTTGCTTTATTTCTTTGATATTCATAATTTAAGTTGGTAACATCCTTAACAATTAAAGCGATTTCTACTTTTTCTAGTTGCTCCATTTTTTCTTGGTAAATGATTGCTTCATCATGTTGCTTTTTGAGTGGCTCTATTTGTTTTGTAAGCTCATCTACAATATCATCTACACGCGTCATATTTTCGTGTGTTCTTTCTAACTTTCGTAACGCTTCTTCTTTTCTTTTTCTATATTTAAGTACATTGGCTGCTTCTTCAAAGATGATTCTTCTATCACTTGGTTTACTACTGATAATTTCTTCTATTTTTCCTTGGGATATGATATTAAAACTTTCTTTGGCCATTCCTGTATCCAATAATAAATCCACGATATCTTTGAGTCTACATTTTTCATTATTGATAGAATACTCATTGGTACCATCTTTATAGACTCTTCTTTGAATAGAAATTTCATCATAATAACCAGGAATATAACGATCGCTATTATCAAAAACCAAAGTTACGGAGGCTACATTTAAAGCATTTCTAGATTTGCTCCCTGAGAAAATAACATCTGTCATATTCCCATCTCCACGAAGAGATTTTACAGATTGTTCTCCCAAAACCCATCTTACACCATCTACTACATTGCTTTTTCCTGAGCCATTAGGCCCTACTATTCCAGTAATCCCTTCTGTAAAATCTATTGTTATTTTATCTGCAAATGACTTAAATCCACTTGCAATCATCTTTTTTAGATACATACTTGTCACCTTACTTTTGCTTCTCCATTATACACTAAAAGACTAGAAAAAATCTAGTTAATTTGAAAAATGGAAAGAAATTTACTACTACAATTACAATAGAAATTTTTCAAATGAAAACTATAGAATAAGTTTTTTTAATAGATTTCTTATGATGTATTGTCAATGTACACATATTTTTAAAACGAAAAAATATAGAGTATCCATTTTTTAATTGTGATCTTTCTAGCTATTTTAAAATATTTATTCCTTCACGAATGGATTATCTTTATAGATGTCTGCTTATTCTTTTTTCATTGTTTTATCTCGAATAAGTAAAATTTTCCATTTACAAAAGGGTAAAAAAAAGATATAATGTTATAGTTAGATTTCAAATTGAAAAGAAAGGAGTATTGAATGAAAATTTTTAACAACGAGGACACTAAAATTTTTGCATTAGGTGGCCTTGGTGAAGTCGGAAAAAATATGTATTGTGTAATGCATAACAACGAACTTATTATAACGGATGCGGGTATTACTTTTCCAGATGAATTGATGGGGGTTGATTATGTGATTCCAGATTTTTCTTTTTTAAAGAAAAATGAATCTAAAATCAAGGCTCTATTCATTACACATGGACATGAAGACCATATAGGTGCAATTCCATTTCTGTTACAAACAGTACAGATTCCTATTATATATGCACCAAATCAAGCAGTTGGTTTGATTAAGAAAAAATTAGAAGATAGAAATATTCAATATAAAAATATCGTGGTATATGATGAAAGAAAGAAAATCAAGTTTAAAAATATTGAGGTGGAATTCTTTCGTACAACTCACTCTATTCCAGATTCTCATGGAATTGCAATTACGACACCTAATGGAACAATTGTAACAACTGGAGATTTTAAATTTGATTTGACGCCTATTGGTCCAATGACTAATATTCATAAAATGGCTTCAATCGGGAAAAAAGGGGTTACATTATTACTAAGTGATAGTACAAATGCTTTGAATGAAGGTATGAGTGCAAGTGAGTCACGTGTAGACAATGCATTACAGGAAATTTTTAGAAGAAAAAATGGAAGAATTATTATCGCTACTTTTGCTTCTAACATTTACCGTTTAAAGCACATTGTTGACACCTGTAAAAGAAACGGGAGAAAAATTGCAACTTTTGGAAGAAGTATGGAAAATAATATTGAAATTTCTATTCAAGGTGGCTATATCAAACACAAGGATATTTTTATTACACCTGAGGAAGCAAATCATTTACCACCGAATAAAGTATGCCTATTATGTACTGGTAGTCAAGGAGAGCCCTTAGCTGCTCTTTCTCGCATCGCAAATGGTGTACATCGCTCTATTAAGCTACAACCCAATGATACTGTTATATTTTCATCTTCAGCGATTCCTGGAAATGCATTAAGTATTTCTAGAACAATTAACAAGTTGTATTTACAGGGGGTTGATGTCTATACAAATACTTCGCTAAGTGATATCCATACATCTGGTCATGCATACCAGGAAGAATTAAAACTTATGATCCGACTTATGAAACCAAAATATTTAATGCCATTTCATGGAGAATATCGTATGTTGAAACAACACGCTGATTTAGGTATTTTATGTGGAATCCCAAAAGAAAATACTTTTATCCTAAGTAATGGTGAAGTTTTATCTATGTATAAAGGCAATATAAAAAAAGCAGGTATGATTCCTGCTGGAGATGTTTATGTAGATGGAAATCGTATTGGAGATGTTGGAGCTGCTGTCATCAAAGATCGCAAGATTATGGCAAATGATGGAATTATTATTGTTATTGCAAATATTGATACAAAAAATACAAAATTACTTGGTAAGGTTAATATTGCAACTAGAGGTTTTGTTCTAGTAAATGAAAATGAGGAATTGTTGCATAATTTAGAACAAATTTGTAAAAATGCAATTCTATCAAAATTAACTGTTCCTGTTAATTATAGCGATTTAAAACAAGAAATTATTACACAACTTTCCAGTTATTCTTATGAAAAAACAGGAAGAAAACCTATTATATTACCTGTAATCATGGATATTCAAAAGAGAAAAAAAGAATCTATATCGCTATAGTTTCTTTTTTTTGTTTTTCATATAAAGTTCTTGTAAATGCAATTATTTTACTATATTTCACATCTTCAAACATTTCGTCAAACAATAAATTCATGCGTCTATAATTTTCCATACTATCACCTATCTTTACTTTACCATAAAGCTCAAAACAATTTTAGCTATTCGACAAAACTAGAACATATTAGAACTTTTAATGACTTAATTTTCCTTATTTTTATTTTACCATACATTTGTTCGTGTTTCAAGTGTTTTTAAACTTTTTTGTATTAAATTTCTTTTCTAATATTTCATTAATATTTGTGCTTTTCACTAGTTTCTTATTTTGAATAAATTTTTTAGATACTTATACTAAAAAAACTACTACAATGTAATAGTTAATTTTTATTCAAATTTATTTTTAATCAAGCGATTCCAAACTTATAGTCAGTTAAATCTAACTTTTTAAATTGTATAAAGGATTCGTGGTCATGATAAAGTGAAGATTCAGGATTATTTTATGTTGTATAAAATCATTTTAGATTTTGTACACACCTTCAAATGTCATTTAGGATATCAAAATTATTATTCCTGTTAATCCCAATATTAGGAATCCTTATCACGAATCTTTCTCAGACCTTTCCTTCATATCTTCAATTTTATCACTAATTGTTTCCCAATAAAATTTATATGTAGTAATCAAGATAATTGCAAGTGGAAGTGAAATAATAACCCCTACTACTCCAAACAATATTCCACCTGCAAAAACAGCAAATATTCCTATTAATGGATGAATTTTATTTGTTTTTCCATAAACAAGTGGGTTAATTAAATAGCCATCTAACCATGATAATACCATAAACACAATTAATGTTTTAATAAACATTGCTGGACTAATAACAAATGAAGTCACAGCCGCGACAATATTGGCAATCATTCCACCAAAGTATGGAATTAGATTGGCAACCATTGCTAAAAAACCAAGTAATAGTGCATCTGGATGTCCAATAATTGTATAGGCAACGGAATATTCAATTAATGTAATTATCATAATCCTTAAAAAGCCTGTTAAATATTGTTTCATTTCATAATCTACTGCAGATACATATTTAAATGCTTTTTTATTTCTTCTTCTTAAATATTTTTTTACAGAAGATCGTATTTTATCCATATCAATTAAGAAATAAATTGAAGCTGCAAAAGCAATGAAAGCAATTGAGAGGTACTCCATTGAAATTCCAATCATATTAATTGCGCCATTGGATACATATTTACCCAATGACATGATAATTTCATTGAAACTATTCGATAAAGTATCTTGTATTGGACCAAAATTAATGTCATATTTCATAGAAATTTCTTTAATAAATGAAATAATCCCATTAAATAAACTGGATAATTGTCCAAACAAGAGTGGAACAACTGTAATTCCCAAAAAGGCAACAATTCCTATAATCATTGCGATAATAATAATTACTGCAATTGCTTTTGGAATTTTTCTTTTCATTAAATATTGCAAAAATGGATATAATGCATAGGCAACAATAAATGCCAAAAAGAATGGAATCATAATTTTTTTTAATGTTGTCATACATCCCAACCATAAATTTCCTGTACGGTATACTAGAAATACAATAAATACGATAAGTGCACAATTGATGAGTTTAAAATCTGGTTTATTTTTAATCATTTTTCTTCCTACTTTCTATCAATATAGTCACAGGTCCATCGTTCACAATATTTACCTTCATATCAGCACCAAAAATTCCTGTTTCAACGGAAACATATTTTGCAAGTTCTTTATTCCAAAGATTATAGAACATATTGGCAGCTTCTGCATTGAGTGCTTCTGTAAAGCTAGGGCGATTTCCTTTTTCTATATTTCCATATAATGTAAATTGTGAAATACTTAAAACACTACCTTTTTTATCTAATATCGACTGATTCATTTTTCCTGTTTCATCCTCAAAAATTCTTAAATGAATTAATTTTTGGAGACAGTAATGAAGATCTTCAATTGTATCTCCTTCTTTAAATCCTACAAATACCACCATTCCATTATCAATTTTTCCTATACATTTTCCTTCTACAAAAACAGAAGAGGCTAAACTTCTTTGGGCCAATACTCTCATTTAATCAACCTCTTTACTTCAAGTACATTTGGAATTTGTTCTATCTCATTTATAAATTTAATTAATGTTTCTTTACTCTCGACTAGTACTGTAATATCGTATGTAGTATCATTGGTACTATGTAATGTATTAATACTTTGTACTGAGAGATTACTATTGGATGTTTTGGCGATAATATCTAGTAATAAATTGGCATTTTTCATCGTCCTAACTATGATGTTCGTTGGATAATGTTTAGCAATTTTTGTATTCCATTTTACATCAATAATTCGCTCTTCTAATTCTTGAATATTTGGACAAACCATTCTATGCACTGTAATTCCATATCCTTTTGTAATGTATCCCATAATTCTATCGCCAGGTATTGGTTTACAGCAAGAAGCAACATTCACTTTAATTGCATCTATTCCCTCTACGACAATATCATTTTTAACAGTTGGTAATACTACTTCTTTATTTTGCGTTTTCCTTAAAATAATTTCTTCTTTTGTATTATTTTCTTCTGTAACCATATTAATTACACTGCCAACTGCAAGTTTTCCACTTCCAATATTTCTGTATACTTCATTTAAATCTTCGCATTTTGATTCCATAACAATTTTATTGCTATTTTCATTTGATAAAAAATCATTGAAAGCGATTTTTCGTTTTCTAAGTTCTTTGGCAAGAATTTCCTCACCTTTTTTTAAATTTTCTTCTTTATCCATTTTACGATAAAAAGTTCTAATTTTATTTTTTGCTTGTGTTGTTTTTGCCATATGAATCCATTCGCGGCTAGGTCCAATTGCATTTTTATTGGTATTTATTTTTACAATATCTTGATTTTGTAATTCATAATCTAAAGGTACTATATTATTATTTACAAGTGCGCCTACCATTTTATCTCCAACTCCACTATGTACTTTATAAGCAAAATCAATTGGGGTTGCGCCCGCTGGAAGTTCTATGACATCCCCTGCTGGTGTATAAACATAGATGGTATCTTTAAAAATATCCTCTGTCACTGATTTCATGAATTGTTCATCATTTGGTTCTTCATTTAATTCCATAATAGATCGAAAGAATTGCAATTTTTGTTCCATTGTATTTTGCATAACAGCAACGGTACTACCTTTTTCTTTATATGACCAATGAGAAGCGATGCCTCGTTCAGCCACTTCATCCATTTCATAAGTCCGAATTTGAATTTCAAATAAATACCCATCAAATCCAAATACGGTTGTATGAAGGGATTGATACATGTTGGTTTTAGGCATTGCTATATAGTCTTTAAATCTTTTTGGAATTGGACGATACATAGCATGTATTAATCCTAAGGCTTGATAACATTCTTGTTCTGTATTAACAAAAACACGTAGTGCAAGTAAATCATAAATTTCGTTAAATTTCTTTCCTTTGTCTAATTTTTTATAAATGCTGTAGATACTTTTTGCACGACCTTTAATCTGATGAGGAATACTATTTTTAGCTAAAATTTCTGAAACTTTTTTCATCATTTCGTTTACAGCATTGTCTCTTTCTACTTTTGTTTGACTCAATTCTTCTGCAATCCCAAAATAAATCTCAGGTTTTAAATACCGTAATGACAAATCTTCTAATTCGCTTTTAAAATGATTCATACCTAAACGACTCGCAATTGGCGTTAAAATATCCAATGTTTCTTTCGCTTTTTCTTTTTGTTTTTCTTCAGGATGTACCCAAAGTGTACGCATATTATGTAAACGATCTGCCAACTTAATAATAATTACACGTACATCTTCACATAATCCTACTAATATTTTTCTATGGGTTGCGCTAGTAGCATTGGTACCATTATCAAAGTTAAGCTTATTAATTTTTGTAACACCATCTACTAGATTTGCAACTGTCATTCCAAATTTCTCTTCTAATTCTGCTTTTGGAGTATCACAATCTTCTAAAATATCATGTAATAAAGCCGCACATAATGTTTCAGTATCCGCATTTATTTTTGTTAAAATATAAGCAACTTGTAAAGGGTGTTCAATATAATCCTCTCCAGTTAATCTTTTTATACCAAAATGTTTTTCTGCTGCATACTGATAAGCATCTTCTATTAACTTTAACTCATTTGGTCGATTCATATAAGTTGAAACTGTCTTTAAAAGATCATCTATTGTAATATGTGCATTTTTTTTAGTCATACTCCCACTTCTTTCTTAATTATGCAGCTTTATCTTTAATGTATATTTTTTCAATATCTCCCATTTCTACAAAACTATTCATTGGTATTTTTACAGGACTTTTGGCTTTCTTCGTCTTATAAACTTCAGTGGCTTCTTCTCTTTTCTTTTTTTCATATATAGAAATATTATGATATTTTAAAATATAGAATTTTACTTGCTCTGGTAATGCTATAATTTCTTTTGCAAGTCCTTCCAATTCATTTTCATCTAGTACATATTGTTCCCAATGTCCTAGTATTTTTCCTAGGCTACGCAATATTGCTGTATTATTTTGTAAACGGGCAATTAAATATGCTTCTTTTATTTTTTCAAAATTAATTTCATCTACTTTTAAAGTTGGGCAAGTTTGCAAAAAATGATAGATTGAACTTGTTTTTTCAATTCTGTTTTCTTCTTTTCCCTCTCGGAATAATGTCAAAAATGAATTAGCCATTTGATGATTATTTACATTCACTGCATATTTGTAAGCATTTATTAATGATGGTAAATCAATCAAAACGTAGTTTTTATCTTCTAAATCTGTATAAATTTGTATATCCATACTGGATTCCTCCTTTAAGAATTAACCCCTTTAATTTTCAATTCTTCAGGTTCATCGTACCATTTTTTCTTTTTAGGTTTCCCTATTGTTCTTTTCTCTATTTGATACCAAAGTTGGCTTGCAATACAAATAGAGGAATAAGAGCCTGCAATTAAACCAATTAACATTGCAATATTAAAATTAATTATTTCATGTGCACCCATAAAAATTAAACAAACAACAGGCACTAATGTAGTAAGCGTAGTAATAAGACTTCTTGTAAATGTTTGTCTTAAACTCATGTTAACAAATTCTTCTAATTGTTCCTTCTTTTTAATTGTATTCTTTTCTTTCTCTTTTATATTCTCTTTAATACGGTCAAATAAAACGATTGTATCATTGATAGAATATCCAATAATTGAAAGAATTGCAGCAACAAATATACTTGAAACTTCAAGGTTTAAAATACTAAACACTGCCACAATTAAGAAAGCATCATGTAATAAGGATACAATAGCACCAATTGCATAACTAAATTTATAGCGCATTGAAATATATATCACAATTCCAATACTTGCAAGTAACAAGGATAAAAAGGCATTTTTAATCAATTCTTTTTTTACTACATTGGAAACAACGCCAATATCGCTTTCTGCTTGATATTGTTCTTGAAAATGTTTTTCTGTTTCTAAGACTTGTTCTTTGCTCAAGCTTTCTTCGATTAACAAATCAATCGTTTGTTGATCTCTTATTTCTATGGTTGATAAAGTATAGCCCATCTTTTTTAAATCTTGTTCAATGGTTTCTTTTTGCAATCCTTTTTCGCTATGTAATGTAATAGAAGAGCCACCTTTGAAATCAATTCCTAATTTCAAGCCTTTCCATCCTAAAGAAACACATCCAAGTACAACTAAAAGGATAGAAATTGCAAAGAATACACGGCTTGATTTAATAAAATTAAACTTTCTCCATTCTTCTTTTTTTAGATTTTTGTTTTGAATCCCTAAAAAGAGGTTTTCCCTTTTGTCAAAATATCCTGTTTTAACAAATAGATTTAATAAATACCTTGCAATAAATACCATTACAAACATTGTAACCAATATACTAATCATTAACATAGTTGCAAATCCTTTGATACTACTTTCTCCAAAAATAAATAGAATCACAGCAACCAATAAAGTTGTTAAGTTAGAATCAATAATAGTTACCAATGAGTTTTTATTTCCTGCTTTATAAGCAGCTTGAAAGTTTTTTCCTTTTTTTAACTCATCTTTAATTCTTGAAAAGTTAATTACATTTGCATCGACTGCCATGCCAATTCCAAGTAGCATTGCTGCAATCCCTGGTAATGTTAAAACACCGCCAATTAACCAAAAAATAGCAAATGTCAAAAAAGTATAAATAATCATTCCAAGAGAAGCGATAACACCTGCAAAATGATAAATTACAATCATAAGTAGGATAATAAGTGAAATTCCAACTATGCCTGCTTTTACTGTTTTATCTAAGGAATTCATTCCAAAACTAGCAGTTACTGTTTTGGATGAAATTTCTTCTAGTTTCGTTGGCAAGCTTCCTGAATTAATTAAGTCTACTAAATTTTTTACTTCTTTTTGAGTAAAATTGCCTTGAATAATAACATCGCTTGCAAAACCTTCTCCAACGGTTGCGACAGATAAGCATTTAGAGTTTCCAAGACTTCCACATTTAGCCTCTTCTTTAGCAAAGCCACTTGTTTCATCAAAATCTAACCAAATAACAATACGATTGTCACTCATCTCACTTACATTTTTTGTAACACGATAAAATTGATCTTTATCTTTGACACTTAAGGAAACGGCAGGTCTTCCTTTGTTATCTTGCCCTACTTTTGCGCCTCCACTATGTAAAACATCACTAGACATCAAAAGTTGATCTTTTGTATCACGGAAAGTTAGGTTTGCGGCTTGACTTAAAATCTTACGTGCTTCTTCTGCATCTGTAATTCCCGCTAATTGTACACGAATTTTATTATCGCCTTCTATTGTGATTACAGGTTCTGATACGCCTAATACATCAATTCTTTTCAACATAGTTTTGTAAGTATTTGTAACCATATCACTGCTAACAGCTTCTCCATTTAATCCTTGTACTTCATAAAGGACTTCAAAGCCACCTTTTAAATCTAGTCCAAATTTTAAGTTTCGAAATAAGGTTGGACTTAAAACACCAATTATTCCTAGTATAATAACAATGATTAAAAATGATTTAAATATTCCTTGTTTTTTCATAATTACCTCCACTATTCTTCAAAATATACGGTTCGATCTCGCAAATTCAACTTTTCTTTTAAATAAGCATCTATCAACGCATCTTCTGTATTTAAAATATCACTTACCATTTGATACAATGATAAATTGCTTGCTTTTTGCCAAATCGATTCTTTTAAATAATTCCAAATATCTTCTGTTTTTACATATTCATATCCTGCACGTCTCATTTCTTCTTTTTTTGTATGCAATGCAGGTTTGATTCTGAGATACAGTTCTTCTAATGATTTAAATTCATTCATAGAATCCTCCTAGCTGTCTAAGAAAGTTAGACATATTAATATTATATATGAAAAATAATTTTTTTTAAAGGAATTTAAATAAAAAAAAGATTAATTCTAATTCAAAGTTACTACTCAGCCCTCAAATTAGTGAATAATAAGAGGTTCACTAATTTTTTTC
>CAOJDP010000003.1 GCA_948433085.1 uncultured Caryophanales bacterium | reverse complement strand
TATAATCACTTGCTACAAATGAATTTACATATTCTGTTAACGCATCCTTATTTACTGCTTTTGCGGTTAATTCAAATTTTTTCAATTCATCTAATGCCTTGTCAAAATTACTTTGTAAATCATTAATGGATTCTACTTTGTTAACTTCTGCTTGGAATGCTTCCCAATTACTATAATCTGTAGGTACAAATGAATTTACATATTCTGTTAACGCATCCTTATTTACTGCTTTTGCAGTTAATTCAAATTTTTTCAATTCAGCTAATGCTTTGTCAAAATTACTTTGTAAATCATTAATGGATTCTACTTTATTAACCTCTGCTTGGAATGCTTCCCAGTTTGTATAATCACTTGCTACAAATGAATTTACATATTCTGTTAATGCATCCTTATTTACTGCTTTTGCAGTTAATTCAAATTTTTTCAATTCATCTAATGCTTTATCAAAATTACTTTGTAAATCATTGATTGATTCTACTTTATTCACTTCTGCCTGGAATGCTTCCCAGTTTGTATAATCACTTGCTACAAATGAATTTACATATTCTGTTAATGCATCCTTATTTACTGCTTTTGCAGTTAATTCAAATTTTTTCAATTCATCTAATGCTTTATCAAAATTACTTTGTAAATCATTGATTGATTCTACTTTATTCACTTCTGCCTGGAATGCTTCCCAGTTTGTATAATCACTTGCTACAAATGAATTTACATATTCTGTTAACGCATCCTTATTTACGTCTTTTGCAGTTAATTCAAATTTTTTCAATTCAGCTAATGCTTTATCAAAATTACTTTGTAAATCATTAATGGATTCTACTTTATTAACCTCTGCTTGGAATGCTTCCCAGTTTGTATAATCACTTGCTACAAATGAATTTACATATTCTGTTAACGCATCCTTATTTACTGCTTTTGCAGTTAATTCAAATTTTTTCAATTCAGCTAATGCTTTGTCAAAATTACTTTGTAAATCATCAATTGCATTTACTTTCTCTACTTCTGCTTGGAATGCTTCCCAGTTTGTATAATCACTTGGTACAAATGAATTTACATATTCTGTTAATGCATCCTTATTTACTGTTTTTGCAGTTAATTCGAATTTCTTCAATTCATCTAATGCTTTGTCAAAATTGCTTTGTAAATCATTGATTGATTCTACTTTATTCACTTCTGCCTGGAATGCTTCCCAATTACTATAATCTGTAGAAATAAATGAATTTACATATTCTGTTAATGCAGCTTTATTTACTTCTTTTGCACCATTTGTTTTTAAGTTATTAAGAGCAGCTTCTAAAGTATCTACTTTTTCATTAAATCCATCTAATGAAGTAGTATTCTTTCTAGCTTCTTCTGCATCAGATTGTGTATCCATTAAATCCTTCCATAAGTTTGCGTCATAATCTGATTCTACTAAATTGTCAATCTCACTTAATAAATTATCTAAACGATCAGTATCAATTACAATTATAACTCTTGTTTTTTGTTCTGCAGGATTTCCATTAGAATCTGTTACATCATAAGTAATTTGATATTCACCTGCTATAGAAGTATCAATTGTATACTCCCCAATAGTAGATCCTGGAACTAAAATTGCATCTCCACCAACGATAATGTTTGCTGTAAGATTTCCATCATAACGATCATCAGCAGTTGCACCTGCATCAAGATAAGTTGTACCTTTTTCTACAACAACAGGCGAATTTCCTTTTAAAGTAATTACTGGAAGATCAGTATCAACTACAGAAACTGTTTCAACGATTTCGCCTACATTTCCTGCTGCATCAGTTGCTTGATATGTAACTGTATATTTACCTACTACATTTGTATCAATTGTTTCTGTACCAACTACATTTACTGTTAAAGCACCACTTAAATTATCTAAAGCAGTTGCTGGAAGTACTTCATAAGGAGTTCCAACTTCAATCGTTCTTGTAAATGCTGTTTCATGTTCAACAGGTGTGCCATTAATCATTTCAGTTACTGTAACCACAGGTAAAATACTGTCTAATTTAATATTACCACGAACTGTCTCTGATACATTTCCTGCATTATCAATGACTCTTACTGCATAATCAATACTACTAGAATTATCATTAATTGCAATTGTATTTCCTTCTAATGTAATCCAATCTGTTGACCATCCACCTGGTGCAACTTTTTTCTTATATTGATACTCTTTAATACCTGTTCCTGCATCTGTTGCACTAATCTCTATTGTTACTGGTTTTGTATACCATTTTGTTGCTGAATTATAGCCATTTTCTTGAGCTTTTACAGTTGCTTTTACATTTTGTGGAGCTTCTGTATCAATTTTATATACTTCGCTAGTTGCGATATCAGATTCATTTTGATTTTGAGAATTGTCAATACTTCTTACCTTAAAAGTAATATTTGCCCCATTATTTTCGATAGTAAACATTGGTTTTCTATTTTCATCAACCTCTGTAATTGTCGTCCATTCTTCAGGCTCTTCTCCATTGACAATAATTTTATATTGAAGTTCTTTAATACCCATTCCAGTATCAAATCCTTCAACATTTACGATAATTGGATCTTTATACCAAACCTCACCATTAATTTCGCTGCTTTCTTTTGTAACTACTTGAAATTGTACAGTTGGTTTTGTTGTATCTGTTACTTTAACAGTTCTTGTTACTTGTGTAGCAGGATTTCCTGCTGCATCTGTTACATTGTAATATACTGTGCAATCTTTTTCAATTTTATTTGTCAATGCATCTAAAACTTCACTTGCATCTACTACAACATTCACAGAATCTGTAATATCGATTCCATTATCTTTTACTGTCACACCTAATTCATTATAAGAAGTTCCTACTTCTACCAATTGAATAGGTAATCCTTTTAATTCAATTTTTGGAGCTGTCACATCAATTGTGATATTAGATGGAGTATTATCATATGTATTTTCTACATAAATAGCATCCGTTGCAGGGATAATTTCTACACGAACAAGCCCTTCTTGTTGATATCCTTCAATGATTGTCAACGTTGCTTTATAAGAATTTTCTTGTTTCCCTGGTTGAACAGGTACTTCTTCTCCATTAATTTTTACTACTGATTTTGTTAAATCTAAAGCGACATTGCTTGAGAAAGTTAACGTTAATGTATCTCCTACTTTTGCAAACGCATTTGCATTTGTAGTTGTAAGTACTACATTATCTACTCTTGGTTTTTGTACCAAACTATCTAATGTAATATGCTTAATTGCTTCCTTATATTCACTTTCTAATTCTAATGCTTCTGCATCTTCTATTTGTTTTTTCAATGAATCTAAAGAAGATGGTGTATAAAGTGATTGATCATATCCTTTTAAAATTTCTTTCAAATTATCTGTATATGTTTTATCAAACGCTTTTATATTATTTTTTAAATCATCGATTGCATTATTTAATTCTTCAAGCGCTGATTCTAATTCACTATTCACTGTTGCAGCTTCTGCATTATATAAAGCATCAATTGCTGTATTCCATGCAGATGTTTCATAATCTGATGAAACCAACTCATTTTCTAATTTATTTTTAGCTTCTGCTAAACTTGCTAATAAATCTTCATTTAAAGGTTTTTTAACTAAATTATTGATAGCACTATTAATTGCATTAATTCTAGCATTAATGTCTGCTTGTGTAAGTAATTCAGGTAAAGCAACCCCTAACTCTGCTTGTAACGCATTATAAGATGCTTCTGTATAATCACTTGCAACTTTATTTTGAGCACTTGCAATTATGCTATCTAACAACGTTCTATCTACAACATGAACAATTACTTGTTTTTGTTCTGCAGCATTCCCTGCCTCATCTGCAACATTATAAGTAATTGTGTAAATACCTGTTGCAGATGTATTCACTGTAGTTTCTTCTGTTGGCGTTCCATCTTTAGCAATTGTAACAGTTACCTCATTTTTGATATCAACACCATTGATTTGATTATTCTTATCATCTGCTGATACATAATCAATAGCACGATAATCAGGCATTGTATATGTTCCATTTTTCAATACTGAAACTTCTAATTTTGTAGATTCTGCAAGAATAATTTCAGGAGCGGCATTGTCTACTCTAAAATCTGATTCTCCTAAAATTGGCATTTTAGGGCTTGCACCTGTTGTAATCGCTACTGGCATAATCATGTAATTAATTTTGCCACTATAAGTTTCTGGAATTTCATATGTTGCAGAGTATTCTCCATTTACTTCACTTAAAGTTAATGATTCTGTTCCATTTAAAGTTACAGTTGTTTGCTTTGTATCTAGCACTACGCCATTTACAGTAGTGAAAGAAATTCTAACAATATCACCTGGCTTAATATAGGAATTTGTACGTGATGTAAATGTTATTGGTGATAATCTTGGAATCATTGCTAAAATATTGAAATCAATTGCAGCAACAGCTTGATTTAATTTACTTTGCAATGTAATTTCTTTCGCTGCATCAATTTGTGCTTTTAATGCATTATATGTTTCTTCTGTATAATCCTCTTTATTTAATGCCTCAAAGCGAGCAATGATTTCATTCAAAGCTGTTTTATCTAAGTCAGCTATTGGCTTTAAGAAATTTAAATTAATGGTTTCCATTGCCTTATCAAATCTACTTTGTAAATCTGTAATTGCTCTCGCATCGCGCATTTTTTGTTGTAATTCTTCCCAGTTACTATAATCTTCTGGTACTAAAGCTAAGTCAGATAGTTCTTTTTCAAATGCATCTAATGCACTTTGATCCACTGCCTTAATTTTTAAGTCATCAATTGCTTGATTTAAATCATCAATTAGATCTTTTAATACACTATTTAAAGTACTAGGATCTTTACTAGCCTCTTTGGCTTCTTCTAATGCATTTTGTACCACATCCCAGTTTTCATAATCAACTGGCACTTTACCTTCTAATCTCTTTTCCACATCTTCTAATTCTTTTAATAAATCGGAAGACAAATCAGCTGGATGAGATGCTAAATCATTTAAAGCATCACGAATTGCTTCTACTTTTGCGTCTACTTCACTTTGCGTAGTTTCTGGCAATTCTTTTGCTTCTTCTAAAGCTTCCCAGTACGCTGCTACATAATCAGATTCTTTTTTTGTATTTGCTTCTTCTATAATTGCTTTTAACGCAGTTTTATCTAATACGCGAACTGTTCTAACAGCTTGAACAACTGCTCTATTTCCATTGGTGTCTGTTACATCATAAGTAATTCGGTATTCTCCTGCTACTGCGGTATTGACTTTATCGCCACCAATTACAATTCTTTCATTAATGACATCATCTGAATCATAATTATCAAATGCAATTGCGCCCAATTCATTGTAAGTTTCTCCAATTTCTAAAATTACAATAGAATCTCCTTTTAACCCAATTGTAGGAGCAGTTCTATCTACTACTTTTACCGTTCTTGTAACTTGAGTTGCAATATTTCCTGCTGCATCTGTATAATTATAAGTTACAGTGTAGGTTCCAATTTCGTATATTTTTACGTTTGAAGTATCTCCTGTAATTACAATACTTGCGCCATCATAGTTATCTGATGCTGTTGCGCCAGGATCTTCGTAAGTTGCTCCTGCACTTGTATCTACATCAACGATAATTTCTCTACTACCATTTAACTTAATTGTAGGTTTTTCAGTATCAATTATAAAATTAATCGTTGTTTTATTTCCTACATTATCAGTGACTTCAAATGTATATAAACCTAAACCTGTAGTAATAATATTAGTTCCTGCTGTATAATCGCTACCATTTAATTTAGCTGTATTTAATCCTGATGATCCTAGTGATGATACAATTGGATCACTAAATTGGAAAGATACTCCACTATTAAATGGTCCATATGTATTTCCATCACTAACATTTATTGTTTTTCCTCCTGATGTAAGTTCTATGCTTGGTTTTACCTTATCAATATTAGTTACCTCAATTGGGTAAGCCAATAATTTTTTCTCACTATTTGCCAATGATACTAAATCCACTAACACAGTTTCATTACTTGTAAATGTTGTTGTGAATGTTGTATTGTTATTGGTTGAAACCCAACCTGAACAGTTAACACAACTAAATTTACTTGGATCAACGGCTTCACTTACGATTAAAGTGACTTCCACATTTCCATTCGTCCAATTACTTGGTGATTTTCTAAGACGGTTAATCGTAATTGGATTTCCAGAGATTGTCTCTCTTGTTACGTTAAATGTTCTAACTGCACTCAATACGATTGTATTAGAACATTCAATATGTGCAGTTGATTTTCCATTTTCTGTTACGACATAGGAGTTATTCATACATGCACGATTAAAATTCTCTAAATAACCTTTTTTATTTAGAAGTTCAATTGAAGTGGTAATAGGTTCATTGGTTTGAATCCCATTATCTTCTAAATATTGACTAGCAGCCAATATGGCTTTATTTTCCATACTTTCATTTTTAAAATGGGTTGCTAGTTCTTGGTATCCAAAAATTCCAGCTACTGCTACTGCAAGTAACCCGATACCAGATAATATTTTTGTTGTTGTATTTTTTCTTATTTTACTCAACATAAAAATTCCCCCTCCTGATAATAATTGTATCACATTTTTAAATTTTGTCAAATAATTGTAAATTTTTTTCGAATGTTATTTTTTTCCTTTATTTTTATAAAATTATGTGATAGAAAAAGAAACTTTTTAAGTTCCGTTTTCGTGTACTATGATGTCGAATGTTACCGTATATGTAGTAGTAGCACCATATCCCCAATATACATCAAAATTAATGGTTGTTAAACTATTACTAGCACTACTACCATAATTTGGGCTAAATGGTTGTAAGATTTCAAAATAAGTTACACCAGTAACACTGTTTCTTTCAAATTGTTCTTTTCCATATGTTCTTCCCTGATAAACTAAACGAATTTTATTATATTCATCTTCAGATAAGGCATCTGGAGCAGTTACTTTTATTCTAATATAATTATAATAAGTACTGTCATCATAAGTTAATGGACTTTTCTCTTGCATCTCGCCTTTATAACGAATTTGCGTACCATTTACAATTGCTTGCACGCTAGCAGGCTCGTTTGCGGCTACTCCAAATTTTGCAATCGTTGCTCTTTTTTGCCAATGCGCAGTCAAAGTAATATTATTTGTAATTGCTGTATTAAAATTAAACAGACTATTCCCTAAATACCATCCCAAGAATTGGTATCCATCCTTTGTTGGAGCTGCTGGTTGACTCACTTTTTCATTATGTTTTACAGTAATAGATTGTATGTTTGTACCATTATCTGCATTTAATGATACGGTATGGTTTTTAAACTGTAAATTATTAATTGCACTTTGAAGTGCACTTACTTTCGCATTCACTTGAGCTTGTGTACTTTCAGCCATAGAAGAAGCTTCTATTACTTTTTGCCAAGATGTAGTTGTATAATCTGTACTATTATATTTGGTAAGTTCTAATTTCAAATTGTTTAACAATGTTTTATCTATTGTTTGTATTCCAGATGTCTTTGGTTGTAAATTTTTAATTGCATTTTGAATTGCTTTTATTTTAGCATTGACTTGTGCTTGTGTACTTTCAGGTAAATTCATTGCATCCGTCACTGCTTTATAAGAAGTAGCAGTATAATCATTTCTATTTAAACTATTCACTAATGCTTTTAAACTATTTAATCCTGTTTTATTAATAGTTGTAGACTCTCCAGGAATCGTTGATGTATCATTTTCATTGGTGGAATTATCTACCTGTTCTACTTTTGGATCCAGTACACTTAAATCAATTTCTGAAATAATTTTATTAAATTCTTCTTGATTTTTTGCATTCTCTGCTTTCTTGATTAAATCCTGAAGTAATTGCCATGATTCTTCTGTATAGTCTTCTTCATTTAAATTGGATAATTGCATTTTGATAGCCTCTAAAGCATCCTGATCAATTTTATCATCTTCATCTTCTTTGTCACGGTCTACAAGTTCATTAGAATCCCCAGACCCTCCATAATTATCTTCGGATTCACTTATTGGATTGGCAAACGAATAAATGAATAACCCCCCAATAATAAAGATTACGATAACGACAACTATTCTTTTATCGACCATAATAAAATCTCCCCTCTTTTTTGTTTTTTATGAATGATATATTACCATAGTATTTTGGTTTTGTCAAATACACGATTCTACATATTTTTTACTTTTTCTCACTAATTTTATGTATCAAATGCATATAAACAGATCTGATTTTTGTCTTATCCTGTGCAAGCATTTTCACAAAATTTAATCTTAGTTGATAACCACTATCCATTGATAACAAGATTGCGACTTGATTGGGTTTGAATTCTAATGCAGTGGAAGAAATAGATAATAATGGAAAAAAATGAATTCTTTTGCATTTTCCACTCATACCACGCACATCAAATAAAATAATTTTGCGATCTGTCAATACAAATTTATCACGTACTGTTCCATATGCAACATAAGGAATCTCTCCTTCTTCTAAATAGTCAGTTACATAATTTGGTAATTTTTGAATATCTAATTCTTTATAGAAATTAAAATATTGTGTTAGCTCCTTATATTTAATATATGCCATAAACTTTCCTACTTTCTTCTAAAAGGCCATATTCGAAGAAAAACTTTACCAATAAAATCTTCTTCTGAGATTAGACCTACTTCTTTAGAACGGCCATCCAATGAATTTGCCCGATTATCTCCAACGACTAAATAAAAGCCTTCTGGTATTTTCTCATATCCTATATCTTTTAAAGTAAAATCTTTTGTTTCTGTTGTTTTAAATTTTTCTTCTACTTTTTTTCCATTGACATATAAAATACCATTTTGATAAGCAATCGTTTCTCCTGGTAATCCAATCACCCGCTTAATAAAATATTTGGTATCTTTATATTTGACAGCAACTACATCAAAACGAGTTGGTTTTGTGAGCCTATATTGCAATTTATTCAAAATAAGAATGTCACCATCTTGATAATTAGGACTCATAGATGGTCCTACTACTTGTTGCAAAGATACCACATAAATAATTAATAATAATACAAGGACTGCTATCACAATATATTTAATTGTATCTTTTATAAACTCTTTTATACTTCTTAAATCCATCTATACACCTAGTTTCTACTCCATATATTAGAATACCATAATTCAACATTTTTTTCTAGTCCTTTCTTTTCTTTTTTAAATAAAATTTACAAAAAAATTTCAATAATTTTTATTGAAATATATAAGGACTTGTAGGTTTTCCATCACCAGTTTCAATATAAACATTATTTTTAAGTGCAATCACTGGATATATATAATAAATTGTACTCGGATCTGCATGATTCAATATTCCATTTTCATTCACATACCACACTTGCGTATTGTCTGTATTAATTGTCCAAGTATTTTTATCTTTCCATAATTCATATAGATAATTTTCTTGTTTACATGCATCGGATATAATAGAAGAATGACAAGATAAATCAGGAGAGGCTCCTACATAATCACTAATAGATGGAAGTCCAATTTTTGTATAAGCAATACGGTCATTTTCTAATGATTTTAATACATCGTAAGAAGCATCACCAGTAATTGCACCTACATTCCATTTAACGTTTGTTTCCACTTTAGACGCATGCAAAAGAATTCCATTCGAACTATTATTATAATAATTATCCAATTGTACAGTAACTATGCTTGCATTTTCAAATACAAGTCCCCCTTCGCTATCCCATGAATTTGGGATTGCAGTTGTTCCCATTAAACGTATAGAGCCTGTTGATTTATCAATGCTTAGAATACGGTAAATTTCTGTTCCACCATTTAATTTTACATAATTATTCACTGTTCCACCGCGAAATACATAACGTTCTCCTTCATCATAAAAACCAGCTGTCATTTGACCTTCTGCTTTAATTAAATTATTACTAGCATAATAATCAATTATGGCATCCGCTGCGGAAGCAATTGGATTCACCTCAAGTTGTTTCCATCCGTCGCCTTGTAATTCATATACATAACCATTTGTAATCGCTTGACTACAAACCTCTTCTGTATAATGATATTGATATTGATTGATTTTTGAATCATATGAAATTAGAATACAACCATTCATTTCTGTTTGATGTCTAGGATCCATCACTTTACTTCTTTGCAGATACCCAGCAGAAATCAAACTATATAAAGAAACGCCTGTCGAATTTAAATGCGTACGATCCATATATTGAATATGTTCTGTTGCCCATTTTTCCCCTGCTTGTTCGATTTCGCGTACTTGAATATCGTACAAATTTTGTTTGGAATTTTGTATGCTCTTTAACACAACAGGAAATACAACCAAAGCAACAATACCAATGAGTGCAATGATTGCTAATAATTCAATTAGTGTAAAACCTTTTTTCATTCTCATCACCTTATATTTATTTTATCATAATCTGCTAAAATGGTAAACTATGTTGTTGCATTCATTTTTGATTCTAGTATTAAAGAAATGGTCATTTCCTTCGTAATTAAGCTTCCTTCAGGGATACTCTGATTGGTAACAAAACCATAACCATCGATTTGATATGGTATTTGTAAAAGTTCAAATAATGAAACTGCATCTTTACGACTCCAACCATATAAATTAGGCATTGTATATTCTGTTCCATTCGTCAATAAAATTAAAGTATCTCCCTCTACTAATCTCGTTCCTTCTGGTATAGATTGTGTGATAACACGATTCCCATTTCCAATAACCACAGGCGTAATTCCATTCTGATGCAACTTCGAAACAACCTCCTCTACTGGTTTGTTATAAAATGAAGTCAGTTCATATGTTTTTTGTTCTACTACACTATCATTTGTTGTAAACATATTTCTATATTTTGCAATACTTTCCATTACAGATTTGGTTGCGGTAGATAGCCCTATACTTGCACCATGTGTAGGCAATTTCATAGCTGCATAAATAATAATTTCAGGATCATCATTTGGATACATGCCCGCAAAAGAGAAAATATAAGCATTACTTCCTACCATATAAGTTCCAGATGCATTGTCAAAAATTTGGGAAGTCCCTGTTTTTCCAATAATTTCATATCCTTCAATATCATAAGGATAACCTGTTGAGCCTGCATCTCTTCCATGAATTGTATTGTACATTAATTCCTTTATTTTAGTGACTGTAGATGTTTTGATTAATTGTTCACTTTCTTCTATTTTTCTTTCATAATAAAGTTCTCCTGTATTAGGATTTATAATTTTACTGACAATATGTGGGGTTAGCATTTTGCCACCGTTTGCAATTAAAGTAAGTGCCTGTAATTGCTGAATTGCTGTTGTCGTAATTCCTTGTCCAAATCCTGCAGTTACAATTTCAATTGGATAAGTAAACTTAATATTTCCAGCTTGTTCTCTTGCCAATTCAATTTCTGTTTTTTTACCAAAACCATACTTTTGAAAACAATCTTGAAGTTCATTTCTTGAAAGATGTTTTTCTATTAGATTTGCAATTCCAACATTACTTGAATATTCAAAACCTTTATCTAATGTAATGACTCCAAATCCAACACCACTATTCCAATCATTTACAGTATCTTCTCCAATTTGATATTGACCTGATAAAAATGATTCGTTTCCATCATATTTTCCATTTTCCATAGCGCACATATAAGTATAAGTTTTCATTGTAGATCCTGGTTCAAATGGTTGTGAAATCAATGGATTTTCATAGTTGACTAAATCCCTTAAATTTGGATTAAAAGACGGTGTCGCACTTGTCCCTAAAATATCACCTGTTTTTGCATCCATAGCAGTAATCATAAGCCATTCAGGATGATATATATTCTGAGTATCTTTGATAGCTGTTTCAATAAATCTTTGGATATTAGAATCAATTGTAAGATAAACATCATATCCATCTTTACTTGCTACTGATGTTTCCTTCGTTCCTGCAATTTTATATCCATAACGATCTCTTTCATATTCTAAAAAACCATCTGTTCCTTTTAACAAATCATTGTATTTAGATTCAATCCCTAATTCCCCGACAATTTCTATAATTTTAGCTACATTTCCATTTTCATCTGTTTCTACAACTTCGTTATCTTTTGCGTATCCAATTACATAAGAAGCAAAATCACCATTTGGATAATAACGCTTTTGACTTTCTGTAAAATCAATTCCTTTTATCCCCAGAGCTTCTATTTCTTCCTTTTTTAATTCAGTGATTCCTTTACCTGCACTTCCTAGTTCAATTTGATAAACATCTTTTTCTTTTCCACGATTGAAATAACCCTTTAATAAATCTGCTTCTACTTCTAATACTGTAGCTAATTGTTCTGCAACGATATCTGTTTCATTATTTTTGATATAATTTTCTCCCATATAAACTTTACTTTTTTCTAAATGAGCAATGATTGTATAAGAACTAACATTGAGTGCAAGTATATTTTGATTAATATCATAAATACGTCCACGGGTTGCTTTGATTGTTTTATGTACTGTATTTCTTGTTTCTGCAAAAACATCCATATCTTTGCCATATACAGTTTTAGCTAATGATAAATAGGCAAACTGAATGTACAATAAAAAAAGACAAAAGAAAAAGAAATAAAACATATATTTTGGTACTTTCCATGTTTTGTGATTCTTTTTCTTTTCCATTTTACACCTCAATCATCAATGACTATGATATTATCATTATTATACGCTAATCCCATATCTTTGACAACATCTTTAATTTTATCAAAAGCAGTTAATTCATTCACTTGCATTGTTAAACTTTCATTTCGTTTTTCTTGATCATTGATTTCATAACGTACTTTTTCAACACTCATGCTTAAATGTTGGGTACCTGCTCCACAAAATATTTTTAATAATATGGTCAAAGAAAAACATAGAACAGCTGTTATGTATAATAATCTTTCACCTTTTGTAATACGTACTTTTCTTACTTGTTTTTTTGCCATATTTTCTCCTCCTATTTTATTCTCTCAATCACACGTAATTTCGCACTTCTCGCACGATTATTTTCTTTTCGTTCTTGTATTTTTGTTTCTAGTGTTTTGATACATTTAAAGTTAGGTAAGTATGCTTCTGGAATAACTGGTAATTTGCTTAAACTTACATCGACTTGACTAACTTCTTTAAATTTGTTTTTACAAATTCGATCTTCTAAGGAATGGAACGTAATCACACAAATTCTTCCACCAATTTTGATTTTTGACAAAGCTTGTTCTAATGCATTCTCAAACACTTCTAATTCATGATTGACTTCAATACGAATTGCTTGAAACACTTTACGTGCTGGATGTTTTTCCCTTTTGTATTTTTCAGGAACACTCGCCTTAATAATCTCCACTAATTCTAGCGTAGTTTCTATTGACTTTTCTTTTCTTTTTTTCACAATACTAGATGCAATACTAAATGCATAGGTTTCTTCTCCATATTCTTTGAAAATACGAATCAAATCTTCTAATGTATATTGATTGACGACTTCATATGCAGAAATTGGATTTTCTAAATCCATACGCATATCTAATTTCGCATCCTTGTGAAAACTAAAGCCCCTATAATCTTCATCTAATTGTGGACTAGAAACACCTAAATCAAATAAAATACCATCTACTTCTTGTATATCTCTTTTTTGCAATTCTTCTTGCAAATACACAAAGTTACTTTTAATAATTTCATAATTAGATGAAATGGATTGTAAACGTTTTTGACTATATGTAATTGCTTCTTGATCTTGATCAAATGCGTATAAAAACCCTTGTGGTATTCTTTTTAAAATTTCGCTACTATGCCCTCCATAACCTAAAGTACAATCAACAATTATACTATCTCCTTTTAAGTTTAAGTAATACAAACATTCTTCTAATAAGACACTTTTATGCATAATTTCACCCAAGTTCTATTGCAAATAGTTTGTCAGCTATATCAGAAAAGTTTTCCTCATTGGTATCAATAAATTGATTCCAAGCGTCTAGACTCCATATTTCTAAATGGTCGTTTACACCAATAATTACACATTCTTTTTCTAAAGAAGCATATTTACTAAGTGGTATTGGTATATTGATTCTACCCTGTTTATCAAACAATGTAATGGTTGCCCCTGACAACAAAAAGCGCATAAAGTTTCTTGCATCTTTGGTATTTGGTAATTCCTTATATTTTGTAATTACTTGATTCCATTCTTCTTTCGGATATACAAATAAACAATTATCTAAACCTCTTGTAACAACAAATTCATCCCCCAGTTGTTCACGTATTTTTGATGGAAGTGTCAATCTTCCCTTGTCATCTATTGTATGATGATATTCTCCCATGAACACAAGAATCACCCACTTTTTGCCACTTTAAACCACTTACTACCATCATTTTACTATTTTTAAGATAATTTGTAAAGGATTTTTACATATTTACACAAAAAAATAGAGGCATTGGCCTCTTTGAAAGTTATCTATTGTACAACATAATTTATTGTAATAAAAATAAATAATTTTGAATAAAAATACGAATGTTACATAAACATTATTTTTCAATAAAGTTCTCGATATATACATTCACATATAATAACAAGTTGTTTATTATTTTCTTTACATGTAATTAAAGTCAATACGGTTTGATTCGGATTTCTTTTAATTTTAGCAGTTCCCGTTTTTTCAATTTCATAAATATCTACAACTTGATATTGGTAACAAATCCCTTCGTAATAAATAAGTACGATGTCCTGATATTCTAATTGATGAAGATAATTAAAATAAGCCATTTCTCCCCAGCCAGAATGTCCTGCTAGAATGAAATTACCATACAAAACATCAGGAGAATCAGATTCTAGAATTTGAATATTTTGATCCACTTGATTATATGGGCTATTCTTTGCATACAAACCCTTTTTCAAACCTATTTTAGGAATTTCAATCACTGCAATATAAGAATCCATTTCGCTCGAATCTAATCGAATTTCTCCTATTTCTTCCTGCATCATAAAAGTTTCGATCTTTTTTTCTTCCTTTACTAAATTGGAAGAAACAATTGTATTTGACCTTTTCCAACTAAGTAAAAAGATTCCAAGCAAAATCCAACATACTTTTATGCTAATTCTTCCCATATATCAAAATAAAAATACTACCAGCAAAGTAAAAGATAGAAAAAATATCCAAATAATTATGTTGTACTAATAAAGTATCTGGTACTTCTATTTCTTTATGAACACCTAATACTTCTCCAATTTTTTCATTCTCCATCATTATTTCTACTGTTTCATCATTTTCTTCAATTGTAAAATAAATTTTTTCTTTGCGCAATTGATACCCCTCAGCACTTTCTACTTCCTCTATATAAAATTTACCCATCCATAAGTTGGAAAGAAAAAGTTTACCATCCGCATCTGTTACCCCCTGATGAATACATATTCCCTCTTCTGTATAAATTGCAATTTTCGTATTTGCAATTCCCAACTTTGTTTCAGTATCTACCTTTTGAATCCAAAGATTTCCTTTTGCTAAACGATTTTGAAATGAAACTTTTGAAAAAATGATTGGTGTATTTGGATCCACAGAAGATAACTCTACTAAATATTCGGTTTCATCTAATACATGTTGATTTGAAGTTTTAATTTCCTTTAAATAATAAATACCTAATGGCAGAAAATTACTTTTCGCATAACCTTCTGTATTGGTTATCAATATTTCAACTAAAATTCCCTCTTGATTATATATACCATATTGAACCTTATCTAATGGAATTGAGCTATAGATGAATGTATCTTCGTTTATTATAATCTTCTCCCCCAATTTGGAAATTTCTATTTGTCCAACTATTGGTGTATTTTCATATACAATTTGAAAAAGTGGTCCATAGAAATCATCTTCAATAAAAGAAGCATCGTTTTTTCGAATAGAAAAATGAACAGGTTTTGATAACAGATATCCATTAGGCGCTTCTATTTCTTCCAAAAGATAATTTCCAATTTCTAATGGAAAAGGAGTAATCATAAACCCTTCCTCATTGGTTTCAAATTCACAAATCGTCTCATCTATTGTTTGACATATATAAGTGTTAGTATCCAAATTTTTAATTTTAAATTTTGCTTTGGATAAAGTTTTTTTGGTATTACTATCTATCTTAATTACTTTTAACTTAGCAGCTGAAATCCCATTATGAAAATAATAGATTTGTAAATTTCGTGAAGTCTCATTAACTTGAAATAAAAAATTATCAAGTAATTCATACCCTTTTACACCAGAAACTTGATGTAATCTATAATTACCATATGGCAATTTTATTTTAGCATATCCATTTTCATTCGTTGTAATTGTAGTTACCACTTGATTGTTATAATCTATTAATTCAAAAATTGCATTTGGTTCTACGCGAATCTTCTCTGTACCTACTATTCCATAAAATTTATATATTTCAAATTCATTTTCAATAATGGGCTCCTTTGAAATGACCGAATAAGTTTTTTCTTCTTGTATATATACACTATGTAATTCTCCACTTACATAATAGCCTTTACTACTAGTTAACTCTCTTATATCATAAATACCATATGGTAATTTTTTAGAAAAACCAATACAATCAGTTCCAATTGTTACTTGATCTACCAATACATTAGACGAATTATAAATTCCATAAACTGCACCTGCTAAAGAAGCTTCTCCTTGTGGTTTACAAATTCCTGTTTTGGAATCTAGCTTTGTAATTTGAATATTTCCTTTTATCACATCTTCTTCCACTACAATATTTGCATAATCAGAAGCCAATTCCACTTCATAAATTTTTGGATTTAAATGATATCCTGTACTGCTTTTGACTTCTTTAATGGTATATAATCCATAAGATAATAAATCTGTTTCTGCTGTTTGATTTTCATCAATGTATAATGTGGAAATTAAATTTTGATTCTGATCATATACTTCATAAATAGCTCCCATTAAAGACGCATCACCTTGCGCAATCGTCGTTTCACGATCTACTTTTTTTAAACGAATTCTCCCACCTGCCACTTCAATTGTAATCTGTTTTTGTAAAGGTGGGTATGACCCTACTGTGAATACATCCTGCCCTTCTTCTGCCACATATACTATTGGCGGTATTGCATAAAGAGAATCTTTTTTTACCAAATTGATTTGATAATTCCCATAATACTTTGCTGTAATTATAAGTTGATTTCCACTAATCTGCGCGAAAATATCAGTATCATGATTGACAGAAAACTGATTTAAAACATGATGATTATCTGTAAGTACTATTGTTTGTTCTGGTGACAATATCATTTTTTGATTGCCAAAATCAGGATATAATTCATGATTAAAAATCAATTGTTCTAATTCCTTAATTTCTGATGCATAAAGAGACAACTGATTTCCATCTAATGTATCCGTAAAATAAATATCACTATTGGGATCTACTGTTTTCCAAATTAATAATTGCGTAATCGCATACCATTTAGAATCTGTATGGTGGCGATACTGGTAGCCATAATAAGCGAGTAATGCTATCCGACTCCACTGTTCTTCTGTAAGTCCTGTTACTAGCGCATAATCCTCATCATATGCCGTTTGTAATTCCCCATTTACAAATTCTATAAATGGCTGTAGACAATAGACAAACTCGCCATCCGATCGGTTTAAAAAACGGGCAGTTTCATATCTTCCAACTCCATTCTTTACTTTTTTATAGTAAGTTCCATAAATGTATTCTCCCTCGTAAAAACGATCATTTGCTACTTCTGCAGAAATTGTTTCCATTTGAAACACAACACATATTCCAATCAGCAATAACAAACAGAGAAATTTTTTTGTTTTCATGTTCTCCTCCTTCATTTTTAACATACAATGAAAGTTTTTTATTTCCTTTCAATTTACAAAAAAAAAGAACTTTTTTAAAATTCTTTGTTTTTCAATTGATTGATTTGTACTTGATAGTCTTCTGCATTGGTAATAAAGCTAGCTGACACAATAATGTCTGCTGATTTTACTTTTGAAAGCGTATCAGCATTTATACCACCATCTACTTCAATTTGATAGGAATAACCATTCTCTTCACGTAAATGCTGTAAATATTCAATTCTATCTACTGAATTTTCAATAAAAGATTGGCCACTTTTTCCAGGTACTATACTCATAACTAAAACTAAATCAATCTGGTCTAAATAAGGGTTTAAAGCAGATATGGATGTAGTTGGAGAAATGGCAATACCTACTTTTATTCCTAAATGTTTTATGCTTTGAATCCAGTAACTTGGATTTTCCGTTGCTTCAATATGAAAAGTAATATAAGCAGGTTGCTTTTCTTTCCATATATCGATATAAGTACCAATATCTGTTACCATCAAATGAACATCAAATGGTTTTTTAATATCTTGTAACAACGCAAGCAACTCTTCTGTTGCAGTAATTTTTCCTTCTACAAATATTCCATCAATAATATCTAAATGAAGATAGTCACATGTTGTTTGACTCAATTGTTCAATTTTTTCTTTTTTATTTTCATTTTTTTCCAAAATTCCTAAAATAGAGCCACTTACTTGCATATTTATTTTCTCTCTTTCTTTGTTATAAAATTTACATAATTTTCGTAACGACTTTTTAAAATTATATTCTCTTCTACTTTCTTTTTAATTTCACAATTTTGTTCCGATAAATGCATACAATCACTATATTCACATAAATGACGATACAGATTAAACTCTACAAATTGATCCTTGATATCAGATAGAGCCATTTCGGAAAATTGAATAGCTGAAAATCCAGGTGTATCTGCGACATAACCACTACATAAAGGGATCAATTCTACATGTCTTGTTGTATGTTTTCCTCTTCCTAATGCAAAAGAAATTTCATCTGTTTTAAGATTCAAAGATGCATCAATTTTATTTAATAAAGTGGATTTCCCAGCTCCACTTTGACCCGTAAAAACACTAGTTTTATTTTGAAACGAAGTCTTAATTTTTTCTAACTCTGTATTATAGTAAACTGTATAACCAATTTTTTTATAGTAGTCGATAATCAAATCCATCTCTTTTTTTTCCGTTGCATTCAATAAATCTATTTTAGTAAAGCAAAGAATTGGTTTAATATTATGAAACTCAACAATCACTAATAATTTGTCTAACAAATTACTAGAAAAATCAGGATTTTTCACACTTGTAATTAAATAAGCCTGATCAATATTAGAAATAGGTGGACGAACAAGTTCATTCTTCCTTTTCTCTATTTCCAAAATATAACAATTATTCTCATCAAATGTTACATAATCCCCTACTAATGGTGTAATGTGCAGATTCCGAAATTTTCCCCTACTTTTACAAATATAAATATTATTTTCAGACTCTACTGTATAATCATTACTAATATTTTTGACAATTCTACCTCGCATTAAACACCTTTTTTACTATCTTCATCGTCATTTTCTTTATTTGTAGACGGATCTGTAGATTCACCATCTTTGTTATCTTCTTTTGGATCATCCTTTGGTTTTTCAACTACTGGTTTCTTTTTGGATACAGTAATGCGTAATGATACCCCACTCATAACTTTACTACCTGCTTCCCTACTTTGTTCTAAAATAGTACCCTCAGGAACAGAATCATTTTCTTTTTCGGTTTTAGACAATGAAATACCATGTTCTGCACAAAACTCTTCAATACCTTCATATGTCCAATCTTCTTTCACAAAATCTGGATATACAGTAACTAATGTGGATACTTGAAATACGATTGTACCACCTTTTTTCAATTTTTCTCCTTCTTTAATGTCCTGTTCTAAAATAATATCCTCTTTTTGATCATCAGTAGTTTTAAATTCTTTTTGTTCTATTAAAACAACGATACCTTGTTCTTCCAAAGCTGCTTGAATAGATTTGATATTCTCCCCCACATAATTTTCTACCACAATCCCCTCAAAGCCTTTAGAAACCACTAAAGTAATTTTCGTTCCTTTCTTAACACTTCTTCCAACGCTTGGATTGGTCCCAATTACAAAACCTGCTTCAATTTCGGCATCATATTCCTCTTCAACATCTGTTGCGACTTCAAATCCTTCTTTTTTGAGGGTTGCTTCTGCATTGACTACACTCATTTTCGCAACATCTGGTACTTCCACATCAGGTACTGTTGTCATTTTAGGAACAAAGAGCATGATTGTAACGCCAATCACAACAGCCAGCACACACAAAATTCCTGTAATCCACAAAACCTTATTTGCCTTTTTCTCTTTTTTGTTTTCTTTCTCATCTGTTCTTTTTTCTTCGTTCTTTTTAAACCTACTGATATTTACTTTTTCTTCTCCATCTTGCTCAGGATATCGATATATCCATTTTTTTTCATCAGCGCGTTCTTTACTTAAAGCTGTTTCAAGATCATTATGCATCTCCATTACATTTTCATAACGATTTTTAGGATTTTTAGCACACGCTTTTAAAATTATATTTTCTATACTTTGTGGAATATCTGGAAAGTCATCGCAAATACTTGGGATTGGATTTTTCATTTGTTTAATGGCTATTTCTACTGCATTTTCTCCCTTGAATGGAAGCTTTCCTGTTAACAATTCGTACATTAAAATACCTAAGGAGTAAATGTCACTTTTAATACTTGCGCCTGTCCCATTGGCTTGTTCAGGTGGTAAATAATGAACAGACCCCATAACAGAATTCGTTTGTGTTAATTCATTACTATTCAGTGCCATAGCGATTCCAAAATCTGTAATTTTGACAGTTCCATCATCTAAGATTAGCACATTTTGTGGTTTGATATCCCTATGAATAATATAACTATCATGAGCACATGCAATTCCACTTGTCAATTGTAACATGATATCAATAACTTCTGATAATGTTAAGAGTCCTCTTTTTTTAATTAAATTCTTTAAAGTTTTTCCCTCAATATACTCCATCACAATAAAATATTTTCCATCATCTTCTCCTACATCATACATTCCTACAATATTTGGATGTGTTAAACTACTAGCAGATATTGCTTCTCTTTGGAATCTTCTGACAAATTTCTCATCATTGGCTAAATCTCCTCTTAGTATTTTTACAGCAACATCACGGTCTAAAATTAAGTCATGTGCCAAATATACATTGGCCATTCCACCTTCTCCAATTGTTCGAATAATTTGATAACGATCATTTATTTTTTGTCCTCTTGTAATCATTTTGCACTACCACCTTTACTCAAATACGCAACAGAGATATTATCATTTCCACCACGATTATTACATTTCTGTATCATTTTTGAAACTTTTTGTTCTGTTGTTAAATCCTCATTTAACACTTTTTCAATTTGTTCAAAATCTAACATATTCGTTACACCATCACTACATAGCATAACAGCATCTACATCTGGTTCAACATCAAAGATGTCCATATCTACTGTGGTAGTTGCCCCCAATGCCTTCATCAATACATTTTTTCTTGGATGTTCTTTAGCTTCTTCTTCAGTTAATTCTCCTGATTTTACAAGTAAATTGACTAAAGTATGATCTGTTGTAATTTTATGAATTTTTCCTTTTCGCATCGCAAAACCTGAAGAATCTCCAATGTTTCCAAACAATAGAAAGTCTGGTGTAAGAATACAAGTAACTAACGTAGTTCCCATTCCTTTACTTTCAGGGTGTTCAATGGTATGTTTATAAATTAAAACATTGACTTCACTTACAGTCTCTTGTAACCAATGAATTGCATCTTCTTTGTTTCCAACAGAGCTCAGTTCTTTAAAGCGTTTTCCAATATGAGAAATTGCAATACTAGATGCGACTTCTCCTGCATGATGTCCCCCCATTCCATCTGCAACTGCAAGTAATATTTCTTTATTTCTATTTTCAATTATTATTACACTATCTTCGTTATGATCCCTTACTTTTCCAGGATCCGTCATATAGGAATATTCCATATTATGCCTCCTCATAATTTGAACGTAATTGTCCACATGCTGCATCCACATTACCACCAAATTCTTTACGAATTGTTACATTGATTTTATTCTTTTTTAAAATATCTAAAAATCGCATAATGGTTTCCTTGGAGCTTTTTTTAAATTCTACATGGCTAGTCTCATTATAAGGAATTAAATTGACATAGCAATTCATTCCTTTTAAAAGTTCTGCCAATTCTAAAGCACATGCTTCTGTATCATTCACATGCTCTAATAATATATATTCAAAAGTTACTCTACGATTTGTCCTTTGAATATATTTTTTTAAAATAGGAATTAATTTATCAATTGGATAAATCTTATTAATTGGCATGAGTTGACTTCTAAGCATATTGTTTGGAGCATGCAAACTAATAGCAAGATTGACTTGTTTCCCATCTTCTATGAATGCTTCTATTTTAGGAATAATGCCACAAGTAGATACTGTGATATGTCTTGCACCAATATCAATCCCTTTTCCATTATTGATAATAGATATAAACTGAATTACATTTTCATAATTATCAAAAGGCTCTCCAATTCCCATCAATACAACATGCGAAATTCGAATATGGAATTGTTTTTCAATTTCTAGTATTTGTAAAACCATCTCGTATGTTTCTAAATGTCTCACTTTTTTGAGTCTTCCACTTTCACAAAATGAGCATCCCATATTACATCCAACTTCTGTAGACACACATAAACTGTTTCCATAATCATGTTTCATAAGTACTGCTTCTACTTTGTTATGGTCTTCTAATACAAACAAAAATTTAATGACATCTATTCCCTCTTTTTGGGTTAGAATTTGTATTGATTGCATACTGAAATCTTGTTTCATATATGCTAAGGTTTCTTTTTTTATATTTGTCATTTCGGAAAAAGAAGTTACTCTTTTTTTATATAGCCATTCATAAACTTGTGTTGCTTTGAATTTTTTTTCATTGTGTGCTAAAAAATAATCTTCTAATTGTTCCAGTGTCATTCCGTATATATTTTTCATACTGTCACCTTTTACCTATTATAGCAAAATTTATTACATTTGAAAACAAATTTATGATTTCTAGTAAAAAAAGATAGCTCACATTACCTTTTGATTCATTAAGAATCATTTCTTTTTACAAGACATAAATACTTTCGCAATTATCTTTTGTTACTTTTTAATATCCTTTTTTCATTCATTCTAGATTATCATCTATACAAATACCATTAAGAAAATAACCATTATATTACTTCTTTTATGTTAAAAATAAAATTAAATGCAATTTTATCTACAAAATTATAGCCATAATTAGAAATTATTATTTTTTGAGCTAATTATTGTTACTTAAATTTATACGCATAAAGTTAAACTTAGTAGAAATTTTCTTCTTTATATTTTATATAGAAAAATACCTTATTTATAAGTATATTTACAAATAAATAAGAATTTAGTATAATGAATATGGTGTAAATATGAAATATATTTTAATTAAACTTATACGTATTTATCAAAAAATGCCAGGTAAATTTCATCAAAATTGTAGACATATTCCTACCTGCTCAGAATATGGTATTACAGCAATTACAATATATGGCAGTATAAAAGGAACATACTATACAATTAAAAGAATTTTAAGGTGTACACCATGGGGAACATTTGGATATGATCCTGTTCCAGAAAGGAAGAAAAAATGAAAAAGTTAAGTATTATTTTATTATCAATTTTATTACTTGGAACAGGTTGTCTTAAAAGGGATAGTTTAGAGGATATTACAATTTATACCTCTATTTACCCAATTGAATATATTACAAAAAGACTATATGGGGAACATAGTACAATCTATAGTATTTATCCAAGTGGTGTAAATCCTACTACTTATACATTAACGGATAAACAAATTAAAGATTACAGTAAAGGAAATATGTATATTTTCAATGGTCTTAGCAACGAAAAAGATTATGTAAAACAAATGTTTAAACACAATAAAAATTTAATGATTATTGATACAACATTAAGTATGGAACAAAATAATCGGCCTGAAGAATTATGGTTAGATCCTTCCAATTTCTTGATGCTTAGTTTAAATATTAAAAATGGCTTATCTGAATATATTAGTAATCATTATTTGAAAGAAGAAATTGATAAAAATTATGAAAATTTAAAAATTGAAATCTCTAATATAGATGCAAAATTAAAATTATTGGGTGAAAATGCTACAAATAAAACGATAGTAACAGATAACAGAGCTTTACAATTTTTAGAAAAAAATGGTTTCCAAGTAATTATTTTAGATGAAAATAACATTACACAAAAAGTAATCAGTGATGTAGAAACTTTAGCGCGTAATGGAATCATCCAATATTTCTACACATTTCATCAAGGAACTTTAAATGAAACAGTAGCTTCTCTTATTCAAAATAATCATTTGAATATAATTGAGCTCCATTCATTATCAAATTTATCAGAACAAGAAAATTCTGAAAAAGAAGATTTTCTAAGTTTATATAATGAAAACATTGAAGAACTAAAAAAAGAACTTTATCATTAGTTCTTTTTTCAATTGCACTTAAATAATAGTTGCCATTTTTCAGTTGGAAAGTATACTGATAGGTATCTAACCCGCTTGCATATTGTTTTAAAAGTTCTTTTTCATTGTCTGTATATTCTAAAGAAGCTATTTTTTCTTGGTTTGTTTTATATACATTTATATTTTCACCATTCTCACTTTCAGAAAAATCAATATAAGCAACATGTTCTATAATTTCAATTCGGTCATCATATTTTGTAGCCTTTTCTATTTGTGCAATATAATGAGGTGGTAAGATTGCCCCACAAAATAGGGATTCTTGTTGGTAAATTCCCGTTTGTTCGTCATACATAAAATTCGTATAATTGCACCCTGTTCCATTTAAGCTTTCGTGTACTATATTTTTGTCACCAAATAGTTTTTCTAATGCGTATTCCACGTCTGTTTTAGGGACTTGAACAATATCATTCTTATGCCAATCGTCGTCTTTATATAAAGAACGTAAGGCAAGATATAATTTTATTTGGTTGGATATTTCATTTTGAGAAGTAATATCTTTCTGGTACCAATATCCAAAATATGGTTTGCCTTTTGTTTGATAATCCCAAAGTAGCCCATCATTTAAGTAGTGTACTACTTCCATTAAAGATGTGACTAACTCATCATTGATTGCTAATTCCTTCGTTTGAACAGTCGAAGTATTGGTTTCTTCTCTCTGTCCCCACTCTTCCTTTTTCATCTCAATTTCATAGTAAACACCATAGCCTGTACCTAATATAATGCCAATCATTAAGATGATAATTAAAAAATTCTTCATAACTCTCTCCTATCTATGATTTTAGTATACCATGGCATTTTCAAATTCCAAAAATTTTTTAGATTATTTTGTCAAGCGACTTGACAGATAAAACATTATCTTGTAAAATTATAGTTGTCTTGGAGTAGTACTCAAGAGGCTGAAGAGGCGCCCCTGCTAAGGGTGTAGGTCGGGCAACTGGCGCGGAGGTTCAAATCCTCTCTACTCCGCCATTTATGATTATTTAAAATCCTTGGAAAAAATTTACAAGGATTTTTATATTCCTTAAAGATAGGTGATTGAATATGACTATATATGATCAATATTTTTTATTTACTATGATAACAGTTATAATTACACGAGTACTAGTATATGTATATAATAAACCTAGTCCAACTATAAAAAATTTTAGGACCCATCATTGGATGTTTGGACTAATGTCTACAATTCTGCTTTTTTGTATATCAAACTATTATACAAACATATATTTACTATCGATAAGTATGGGTATATTTTTAGATGAAATAGGATTTATCATACTCAAGGGAAAATCACATGAAGATAATTACAGTCCAGAGTCTTTTATGATACTCATATTTTCTCTCTTACTTTTATTTATATTGAAAGAAAACATTGTTAACTTTTATCAATAAAAGTTTAATTTTTATTATAAAGCGCTTTATTTGCAACAAACTTATAAAAATTTAATCAAATTTTACTACTACTTTTGAAAGTGAAATTATAAGAAATTATAACAATTTATAAGAATACCCTCCAAAAACAAAGGTGCCATAAGTACTTATAAATAAAGGTTATAACGACATTTAAGAACTGATTAAAAACTACTTAAAATATACTATACTTTTTTTAAACGCTCTATGCTTTTCAAAAAGTAAAAAGATTATCTATTCCAGATAATCAAGATAATCAATACTATGATAACTACCACATTTTAAATATGGCATATATGTTTTTCTTTCAGAATTATAAATTACATATCCTTTGCATATAGATTGTTTAGAATCACGTATAGTGCCTACGATCTTCTTTTCTTGCATTGTTTGCAATGTAATTATAATTTTATTTTCACTTATAATAGAATTTTGACTTACATATTCTTTTGCATATTGTTCTAATTTAAATTCTAAATCTCGATATTCATGGATTGAATCATGCACGATATAACTATAATCATTGCCCATTTTCCCAATTCCACCACTAGACACTGTATAAGAATTTTTAGAATAGGAATTTGATACTGTCAATTTTTGAAAATGAAATACAGATATGTATATGCATATCCCTAAAAAACATAATACAAATAAAAAGCCTATAACCCCAAAACCAAAATGATTCATATATTCCCCCTAAAATAAGAATTTATTCCCAATGTTCTCTTTAAAACGATAAAGCTTAGCTGGTCGTCCATTCCCCCCACTGGTTTTATCCCTCGTATCTTCTAATATATCTAAATTTAAAAGTTTTTTTCTAAAATTTCTTCGGTCCAATTCAGTTCCTAAAATTTGCTCACATAGGATTTGCAATTCTGGTAACGTAAAATCACTTGGATATAAACGTTTCAAAGTATAAGTATTTAACATCTGATTTCTCAAATACTGTGTTGCATTCTCAATAATAGAAGCATAATCATAAACAGTTTTTGGAATAGCATCTACTGGAAACCATTCGCTATGAAAAGCCCTTTTCTTTTGTTTCAACTCAAGTGTTTTACTATCTACTAAGGCAATAAATGAACTTGCTAAAATACGATCATTTGGTAATCGATCCACTTTACTAAATAAATGACATTGCTCTAAATATATTTCATTTAATCCTGTAAATTCATCAATTGTTGCTTCTGCACACTCCTCTAAAGTTTCATTTACCATAAGTAAATTACTAGGTAACATCCAATAGCCTTTAAAAGGTTCTTCCTCTCTTCTAAAGAGTAAAACTTTTAATTTCCCATTTGTAATCGTAAATAGATTAATCATTACTTCAATTTGATTAATATACCTTTTATCTATTGTCATATACAACACTTCCTTTATTCTATTACATTATAGTATTTCATACACAATTTGTCAATTATACTAAATTTTTGATTTCGGCAATTTTTGATAAAATGAATCTAAGCAATCAATATCAATAAAAGTCATATTGAATGAAATATCTATTTTTAGTTGATAATTCAGATAATCTATCAAATCTTCTAAATAAAGTAGCCAATCACTTATCACTAAAGTAAACCATTAATTTGTTCAAAAAAATAAGTTAATTGAACAATTACTTTCATTTTCAATTAACATTTCTAAAAACGAAAAAACCCATAAAGGGTTTTTTCAATAACTTACAAAAACATTCGTTAACGTTTCATGCATATGCTTTTAAAGTTATTAAACAAAAAATTACACGTTGCATTATATATGAAAACTCATATATAGGTGAAGTTTCCTCCACCGTTATAATCGTATCATAGAATACAAATTTTGACAAGCTATTTTAAAAGTTTTTTCCATAAATTTTGAATTTTATAAAATCCTTATATATAATTTTTTAATTTTAAAATTCTATTATTGCGCATGAATTTCATCTAAAAATTTTTTAATTTCATTCTATCAATTTACCCTATAAAATTTGAAAATAAAAAAGCAGATATTGTTCCCAACAACAACCCTATCAAAACTTCAAGGGGTTGATGCCCTAATTCTTCTTTTAGCTTGTGATATCCTTTTTTCCATCTACCTCTTTCAAATTTCTCAAACATTATATTAATTGCTTGTGCTTGCTTTTCACTTTCAAGTCTTAATCCCATAGAATCATAAGCAACAATTAACATAAAAACTAATGAAACAGCAAACAATGGATTATCAAAGCCTAGTTGATAGCCAATCAACATTGTAATGGAAGACGAAAAGGTTGCATGACTACTTGGCATTCCTCCACTTCCATTAAATAATCTTGACCAGTTGCACTTTTTTGTTTGAATGGCTTCTATTATAAATTTTATAATTTGACAAATTACTAATGTTGTAAATGGACAAACTAAATAAATATAAGTGTTCATATTCCCTCCTATTTCAATTCTGTTTTATTTAAATTCTTTAAAAAAGTTGTGCTTTTTAAATATAAACCTGTATAGTTATCATAATAACTTTCTAAAAATTGATTTACCTCTTTTTTGATATCCTCTTTAATATCTAAATTGGTAATTTTATCAATATTAACATGATAAAATATACGAACCAATTTAATAGTTTTATTACTTACTATTTTTTCATTTGTTAAACAATGGTTACATACATAACCACCTTTATCTGCGGAAAGTGTTGCGATTGAGTATTTTTTACCACAAATACTACATGCATTTATAATTGGCATAACTCCCAAATACTCTAAATACTTTAATTCTAATATATTAGTAATAACAAAAGGATCAAATCCAATTTCTATTTTTTTCAAACTAGAAATTAACAATACATAAATTTCTTCATTTTGATTTTGTTTCATCACTTGCTCCGCAAGTTCTAAAAGAAAACTTGCATAACTAATTTTAACAATATCTTTTTTTATATTACGAAACGATTCTATAATATCAACACTCACTAAAGTGGATAATTTTCCTTCCTTATAATGCATATGAAAAAGACCATAGGTCATTTTAGTTGTTACATTTCTAAGTTCATTTTTTAAAGTTCTAGCGCCTTTTGCGAGACAACTTACAATTCCATATTTCTTTGTAAGTATGGAAATAATTTTACTAGTCTCGCTATAAGCTCTTTCACTAATTATAATTCCTTCTATTTCCTCTATCATAATGTAATCCTTTATTTTTTCTCTTGTTTTTCTACTTCTTTATATTTCATATAATATTCAATTTTTCCTGTATTTTCAAATAAATCCCATAATAATTGTTTATTCATAAATTCACCTTCCTATTTTATCATAAGAAGTTTCTTTCTTTTTTATACAAAAAATAGTTCTACAAAATCTGCACACTTCAATGTAATATCTGTTCTTTTAACCATCAAGTAAAACTTCACATCCCAATTGATAAGAAATTTATAACTTTGCTAGTCATCTCATAATACATATTTCATCATAAATTGTAACCACAGTTATTATTCAAAATCCCGAAACCCAAATTCCATTAGATACTTTTCCTTATCTCTCCACTTTGGAATTGTTTTTACAAAAGTCTCTAAATAAACTTTTTTATTTAACAAAGTTTCCAGCTCTTTTCGTGCACGTATTCCAATTTCTTTAATCTTATTGCCACGAGAACCAATTATAATTTTTTTTAACGACTCCCTATCTACTATAATTGCAACATGGATGTGATAACTTTCTTTTCTTTGTTCTATAGATTCCACCACACAAGTCAGTGAATGTGGTACTTCCTGTTCTGTTAATTCAAACACTTTTTCCCTTACAATTTCTGCGATGGTAAATTCATAAGGTTTATTCGTAATTTGATTAGAATCATAATATGCAATACTATCTGGAAGATAATTTTTAATTACGGATATTAAAGTTTTGACATTATCATTTTTCAGAGCAGATACTGGGACAATCTCATGAAAAGGATACAAATCTTTATATTTATTCATTTTTTCTAATAAAGCTTCTTTTGAAAATTTATCAATCTTATTCATTACTAAGATAACTGGTTTTTCTATTTCCTTTAATTTTTTGATAATATACTGATCCCCACCACCTAACGTTTCACTCGCGTCCACCAAAAACAAAATTATATCAACATCATTGATACTATAATAAGCTTGTCGATTTAAATAATTACCCAGTTTATGAGATGGTTTATGAATTCCAGGTGTATCTACAAAAACTATTTGGAATCCCTCTTCGTTATAAATCCCCTGAATCATATTTCTTGTTGTTTGCGGTTTATTTGATGTAATTGCAACTTTTTTCCCAATAATCTGATTGAGTAACGTCGATTTTCCTACATTAGGTCTCCCAACTAAACTAACAAAACCACTTTTCATTTAAGATCCTCTTGATCAAATGGATAAGGACATAAATCTTTCACTGTAACCTCTATTACTTCTCCTAAGCTATTATAGGAAATAATTTTTGTGTCTAAATCACAATAATCCATTAATGTCTGTCTACAAATAAAACATGGAAAAACAGATTTTTCTGTTGTATTATAAATATATAAAGTTTTAAAATCTCCTTTGTGATATCCAGCTGCTATAGCTGAAAATAAAGCAACCCGTTCTGCACAACTTCCTGATGCTGGAGACGAAGTTTCTACATTAACACCATGAAATGTATTCCCATCCCTACATTCTACAATGCAAGCAACTGGAAAATGATAATAAGGTGTCGATGCATTTTGAATTAATTGCTCTAATTGTTCTTTCATTGAATCCCTCCATATGATTTCATTTTACCTTTTTTTAGAATGAAAGTCAAACGCTTCTATAGCCCACAATGTAAACACAAATACACTTTCTATATTTTTTCAGCATATAACTCTAATCACATATTTTATAAAAATTTTTTTATTCTAGTTCTACTATTTCTTGCTTTGATAGCCCTGTTATCTTCATAATCATAAATATTTCTATATGTTCATGCAACATTTTTTTGCAATTTCAATACTTTTTTGACGCATTCCCTTTTGGATTCCTTTTTTGATTCCCTTCTATAATTGTCCATACTTATGGGTACATTATAGGGTACATTATACTCAATGCCCTGTTCGATTCCATTTTTGAACACTTCTTCTTTCCAATCATGTAACAGTGTATTTCTTTCTAACTCCTTTTTCGTATACTTGGAATAAATTGCAATTACCTCTTGATCATTACTGTACTTCAATACCTCCTCTTCCATTTTTTCCTTTGCTTCCCATTCCATATTCATTCCACCCATCCACCTTTTAAATTCCTCTTCATTTGTTGTAACTAATGCCCTACAAAAATTTTCTATCTCGTCTATACTATTAGTATAACACGATTCTTTTAATCTTGCTATATTTACATAATCAATTCTCAAATTTTTAGTCAGTATATTTCCTTGTTCATCACGCATATAATATTCTTCTCTAAATTTTTTTCCTACGAAATGTTGCTTATCATACACTAAATTAATCTGAATTGTAGAGCCTAATTTAGTATAATCACTATCTCCATACTGATAACTAGTAGAATGTGCATTACATATAAATACCAAATTTCGATTAATAATACCACTAGATATTCCAGTAGATACTTCTATATTGATTTTACCATTCTCTAACTGTAATAGTAAATCAACTTGTTTATTTGCAGCATGTTTATTTTCAAGCATTAAATTTCTTGACCGAATCTTCACATTTCCTTTCATGCTTTCTAACGGCATTTTTAAATAAAGGGATAAAAAATTTTCTAATATTACAATATTTTCTTCCTTATTAAATATAGTAGTAAACATAAAATCATAAATTGGTGGAATAATTTTACCTTTTGGAAGTACATCCATTCTTATATTTTTTATCATCACTTCCTCCTTCTATGCGAAGTTTATCATTCTTTGCTTTTGCATGCAAATCATACATTTACAAAATATGAAAGAAATTATATACAAAAAAAATAAAAATTTTTAATCAATTTTTATTTTCTGTAAAAAACAATAGTAATATTTTAAAAAACATATATTAAATTTATTTTACAACATTATTCAAATATAACAAAAATTTTAGGTACAAAAATAGAAAGACCAACGATAGCTGCAGTAATACAACAAATGAGAGAAGCGGAAGATGCAGTATCTTTTGCTATTTTGACAAGAACATTTTCTTTTAATGTAACCAAATCACAAACAGCTTCTAATGCAGAATTAATAAGTTCTACTATCATGACAATTCCCATTGAAAACACACAAAATAGCCATTCTATTAAAGTAATTTTAAAATAACAACCACAAAAAACAACAACAAATATCGCTAAAGCAATAATATACATATTATGCTCATATTTAAAAGCATACCTTAACCCATCTAAGGCATGAAGAAAACTTTTCCAATACCTTATCAAAAAATTACCTGTATCTTTATTGCGTAATATTTGCTTCATTTAAAATAACCTCCTGCAGTGCAAACATGACTTTCTCATCGTCTTCTTTCATATGGTCATAGCCAAGTAAATGTAAAAAACCATGCACAGAAAGAAAACAAAGTTCTCGTTTTAAACTGTGTTGATAAGTATTTGCTTGTTCCCTTGCTTGATCTAGAGAAATATAAATATCACCTAGTAAACGATAATTATCATATACGATATCCTTTGTATCTTCTAATGCAAAGCTAATCACATCAGTGACTCTATCAATACCCCGATATTCTTTATTTAAATATTGAATATAAGAATTATTCACAATAATTACATTAAATTCTACATTCTTTGCACACTGATGTTCAATTGCACATTCTAACGTATGCCTTATATCTTCTATTTCTTCTATCAACGCTTTTGTTTCATTCACAATTTCAAACATTATAAAATCCAACTCCTAATACTTTATAAAGATAAATTAATATAAACACAATTACAAAAATAGCTATAGTATTATAAAAAAACTGATTTTTTAAAAATAAAGGTAGACGTGCTTGAATATACTCTACCAATCGATACACACCATATCCTAATAAACCGCCTAATATATTTAAAAGAATATCATCCACATCAAATACTCGTCCAATTAAATATTGCGTACTTTCAATAGTACAAGAAACCAATAAACTAAGTCCCAATATAATACTTTTTTGCTTAAGTTTTAAAAAATAAGAAATAAAAAATCCATAAGGCATAAACATAATCATATTTCCAACTACATTTCTAAAAAACATTTCGCTAAAAATACGATATCGAAACATTTCTTGAAAAGGAATAAAGTTAGAACTGGACCAACTAACATCTTGAAATGTAACCACATGAAATAAACACATTACATAGATGACAAATCCCAAAGTCATCAATTCTTTATAAAATACAAATTTTTCTTCATGCATCAACAAATACACAATACGAATAGAAGATAAAATTACTGTAAAAATTAGAATCATAGGCCATATATTTTTTAAAATATTAAATACTGTTAAATCAAACATAAATTCACCTACTCTTGTGTAATGGGTTCGATTGGTTTTGTATCTGTAATATCTTCCATTACTGCAAAAAACAATTCTACTACTATTGTACGCTCATTTGTATTAACTTTCAATTGTTGTACTCGAATTATTTCTTCTTTTTCAGATAATTGTGCTTCTATTTTTTTTGTAGCCAGTTCTGTGGCTTTTTGAATTGCTTCTTCTTGCGTATATTGTTCATCAATAATTTCAAGTTCTTTTTGATTTTCTTTCACAAGAGAAAATGGAAGCAGATTACTTTTCCATAACGTTTTTGATTCTATCTTTTTATCTTTATATGCATGAAAATTAAATAATTCAATTCGTTTATGAAACAGTTGATATGTATATACAGTATGTTTTTTTCCTGTCTCTTTTTCTTCATAATAGGTAAAAGGATATTCTACCGTTGCTTTATACCATACCTCCCCATAGATCTTTCCAATTGCAGGAATTTGTTGTTTCACTTCCTCATTCAATTTGATATTCCCACTAATCACAGTATCCCCTGTTTTCACATAATCATTTATATTTTTTACAATTTCCCCATTTTCTGCCTCTATTTTAAGAAGAATAGCTGGCTTTTTAGCTACGATATCTTGTATGGATGAGGCTTGCGGATTTTCATTCAAAATACGCTCTTCCACCCTCACGATATACTTTGTACCAACCGTTTCAATTTCTAACCATTCTATTTTATCTTTATATTTCTCTAAAATATTTTTTTTGATATTTTGAATTTGTTCATAAGAACGAATTGGTTTCCATTTGGAAATTCCATTTTTTGCAAGTTCTTCTTGCAAAAGTGTTCTAAGCTCTTTTTTGTTATGAATAACTTCTATTTCAAATGTTGTATGTGTAAGTACATATAAAAAGACAAGACCAATACAAAAAGCAACTATCATATATTTATTTTTTGCTAACAACTGTTTTAATCTCTCGAATCCATACACTTCTTTCACAGAAATATCATAAATTGTTTTAATCTCTTCCACAGTAGAATAATCGGATTTTAAAATCACAAGATTTATTTCGTTATAAGTAATCCTTTCAATTTCATACAATTCTATATTTTTACTAGCGAGTCTTTTTATGAATCGCTCTATATTTTTGCCCTTGACACAAATTCGTATTTTACTTGTTAATTTACTAAAAATTGCATTTTTCATAGTTTCACCTGAGTTCTATATTTTTGATTTCTCCAGTTACTAATATTTCATCTATCATTAATCTCGATACAACAAGGTGATTTCCAGTAATAACCACACTTTCACTTTCGTGCTTTAAGACCACTTTATGATCATCAATTTGACCTATGCTATCATAATTTACAACATTTACTCTACCATCCAAAATACGAATTTGAAATTCATCTTCTAATAGATAACTTCTGATATTCTTTATGACCTGCATGTACATCACCTATTTGAAGTATATGAAAACAAAAGAAAAAAGAGAACTATCTATTGGTTTCTCTTTTTATAGTAACTACTTCTTGTTGCTTGATAAAATATCGCATTTGCATATCTTGTTTCTTCTTGCATTTGTGTATAATTTTGCGTCTCTTGTGCATGTTCTAATGCAACAATATAATGAGCAATTTTTTTCAAATAAACAAGATTTTTCGATGTATGAACAAGTACTTCTAGTCTTGCTTTCGCAGTCATCAATTGATTACAAATCTCTTCTTGACATTGCTGATTTTTCTTTAAAAGTTCAACTAAATTTCTCGCTTGTAAATACATTCTACCATTTTCTATATCTTGTTTACAAATTTTACATAATTCATAAAAAGTATGATAAAACAAATCCTTATAAAAACTATCAACTATCTTTCCTTCTGTCATTACCCTTGATGCACTTTGTAATACTTGAATTGCATTCTCTTTTACAAATTGTTTCATTGGTTTATGATCAAAGCTTTTATATATTTTTGATAAAATTGACCTCGTTTTTTCCTGTTGACATAACGCATATAAATTAGTATGCTCTGCATCTTTCAAATCATATAATGTCACTAAATAATCAGATACTTTTTTCGTTCCTTTGGGCCCCAACGATGCATTTTGATAAAGATAAAGTGCAACCTGATATAAGGAATCACTTGAAATATTTTCAGGATTATAACAAATTTCAGCAAGTAACTCAAAAACTGTTCTCTTTTTTTCTAATATACTTTGGTTTTTCATTTTTTCACCCCTTTTGCGTCATATACTTTATCACTTTATTCAAATTATGTCAAATTATACTAATTCCAGATAGTGTAAATCGTATATTTAAAACGAGCATCTTTATAACTTTTACATCAAATTCCTAACAAAAAATATAACAAAATCAAAGTTAAAAAACAATTATGGATACAATACCTTCCACCAAAAGCAATCACATTTGATGTATACCACATGAAAGTAATAAATAAAAAATCCTTTTGTAGAAAGTTCAATAAAATTTTCTTCTATCGTATTTTAGTTAGGAAAAAAGACTCACTAAATAATGAAAAATCTCGTTGATTTGGTCGTCCTCATAGACTTACCCATATTGATTTATCTATAATCAGACATTTGTAAAACTTCATGACTCGCTTCTTTTGAATTTCTTCTCCTATTCTAAAAGCATTTCCACCTTTAGAACTACCATTCATAAAAATTATTTTTTCTATTAAATTTATCCCTTATTCATTATCAATAAATATCCTATGTATTAAATTGAATCAATAAAAAAGCAAACCTTTCAGTCTACTCATTAAATCACAATTTGCTAATTTATACAATCTCCCTCTATATACTCCATAGAGTAATCTCCAATAAATATATTTTTATCATTTTTGGTGGTATTACATACTATCATTGCAATATCTTTCGCTTTTGATTTGTAAATTTTTGTTCCACCATCTTTTAAAATATCTTTTAACTCTAATTTGGCAGTAATATGTTTTATACCTTCATCAAAGGTTTGAAATGCAGTTGTTAGGTAAGTTTTTAGCGTAATATCTTTGTCTTGCTCTTTTACATAAAATTCTCTGAGATTACCTGCTAAATAAATTGTACGATTATCAAATGTATAATACTCATTAAATCTAATACTATTGTATACTTCTGGTTTTGTAATATAAAAGTCTATTCCTGAAGTCGTATATGGCCCACCTTGTTCAAATAGAATATATTGAGAATCGACTCCAATTTTTTTTATAAAATCTTCTTGTTTTTCTTTACTATTATCTACTAATATTACAATTACAACATTATTTTCCTCATCAAGGGAATAATCACCTAAATTACTACGATCTGCTTTTTCATTTCCGAAATATTCATTAACTTTATTATAAGTTTCTCTTAAGTGATCTACTTTTTTTGTTTCACTTCCACAACCAACAACTCCCAAAACCATAACTCCACATAGTACAATAGTTAAAATCGTTTTTTTCATAAATACCATCCTTTCGGCAAATTGCTCTGTAAGATAATTATAATATTTTCTAACCTATTTTTATAAATATTGGATTATTTTTTAATAATCCTACACATCAGCATTGTGATTAAAAATAACCAAACTTATTTTCTCTCCATTTTTATCACAAAAGTCATGTTCTATTGCCCTTGGTATTATATAATGATTATGATAATCAAATCCTTAAAGTCATATTTTTCTAATCAATATCCAACAAGTTATCAACTTTTTCAAGAAATTCGCTATTCCCTAAATCAATAACTAAAAGATTATAATCTTCGCCATAAAAAACAAATTTGTATCCTTACGAAACAACCCATAATCTTTTACTACCCTAATTCATTTTGACAATCTGCAATTTATGATGATTATGAATTACAATCAAAGTAACATGATTTGGATATTCCAAATCCTCTTCATATGTAAGATAAAGATCCACTTGATATGCTTCCTCATCAACTACCAAATCACTTTCATATTCCATTTGTTCAATACTCGTTACTTCCACTGCAGTTACAAGAGGAAGACTTTGTTTCCTTGTTCCATAAATGTTATTTTCTATCGTAGCATAAACACTGTTTTTTGCCAAAGCAACAAAATCATTCTGATATGCTTCATAAACAAATTGCGTTCCACCAATGTCATTTTTATTAATTGCATGTTTTAATGAATAAAAATCTGCAACAAAAATTTGACTTAACAAAGAAGCATATTTTTCTTCCTCTACATTTTCTTTCTCCAACTCCTTTTTCAATTCTTTAAACAATTCTTCCACATAAGGAGAATCATTTTCATTTAAAGTATATCCATAAGTTTCAATTGTAGATAAAATTTCAACTTCAGCTTCTCCACTAGATTTCAAACTTTTATAAATATCTTTTAAACATAATACTAGAATTAAGAAACAACAAAGAACAAGAAACGAAATAACAGGCCATATTCTTATTCTTCTCTTTCGTATTTTTTCGCTTTTCATGTACCTACTCCTGTCCTAATAATTTTTGAGTTTCTCTTGTTTTTTGAATCAAATCATACACAATAATAGAATTCGAAATTGAAATGGTTTTATCAGCGATTTCAGTATATTTTTCCATATATTCTACACTTACTGTATCTTGAGGATTCAATAGCTTCCCAGAGTCATTACTTCGATTATAATACATTTTATCTGTTAACCAATTTCCATCAGGAAAAACAACTACATTTTCATCGATATTAAAAATATCATGACCTAAAGCATAGGGACTTGTAAACCCCATCATATTACCTAAAGTAGGCAATACATCATACATTCCCATCACTTTTGTGACTTCGCCTTTTAAGTTTTTATTTTTTGTCCATATAATAAATGGTACTTTACGATTTAATTCATAAGAATAATAATCCACCTCTTGGTAAGCAGGATCATCTGATGCACGTACACTATCTGTTTCAGGAATATAATTATAAAAACGTCTATACTCTGATTTTTTTAATTTTGCATCATGGTCTCCGTAAATTACAATTGCAGTATTTTCTAATAACCCTTCACGGTCTAAATCTGCTAATAACTGACCTAAAGCTTCATCCGCATAATGTACAGATTTAAAATAGTTGCCCAATTTTGTTCCTTCCATATAAGGCGCTACTCTTTCTTCCATTTCGCCTGTTTCCTCATTTAAAACTTGATATTTATAATTTACTTCATAATCTGTATGCCCTTCTATATCAGAAAATGGAGTATGATTTGTCAACATAATTAACAAGCCATAGAAATTATTATAGTTAGAACTAATCTCTTTTATTTTTGGAACAGCTTGTCGAAAGAACGATTGATCTGACAACCCCAAACCAATTGTTTCATCTATTTCAAAATCAGTCCTATAATTATAAAATTTATCATACCCTAAACTTTTATGAGCACTCAAACGATTCCAAAAAGATCCATTATTTCCATGCATACTGAAAGTATAATACCCTTGTTCTTTTAAAAGTTTAGGAATTGTTACATATTCACGATCGAAATAACTTACAAATACAGTTCCACTAGATGCAGGCATCAAAGATGTATTATAAGTAAATTCACTATCACTACTTGTGCCTACACTTTCTTGAGCATAAAAATTAGAAAAATACAAACCTTCACTAGCAAGCCTTTTTAAATTTGGGGCTACAGGCTCCCCATTGAATTCAGTATCCAATACAAACTGCTGTATACTCTCTGCATGAATTGCAATTACATTCATACCTTTTAATGTATTTGTATATTGATTCTCAACTTGATGGTTATCTTTTGCTTCATAATATTCACGAAATGCCTTGGCATGTTCATCATAGCCAAACAAAGGGTTGATAGAAGCTCTTAAAGTAGCAACTAAATCATTGAATTGATAGGTATACGCACCAAAACGCATCACTAAGTATTCACGATTCCATTGTTTGTTTAATCTACTAATATCTGTAGAAGTTAATGTAGAAATAAACATTCCAATGCAAATTAATCCAACTACTAATGTATTCAAGGCACGTATTTTTCCCTTTTCTATTTTTGCTACGTAATCATAATAACCTCTTTTTTTCAGCTTATTATGCACAAACAACATTACAATAATCTGCCATATATAGCAAAAATCTTTCAATTCCATTACATTTTCTACAACAGCATCAGTAACTCCAAGTACTTGTAAAGATGTTTCTAACAAAGATACAGATACATAAGATAAAAAATTTGTATAATAAATAGAATTAATCAAACACAACAAAGTAAAAATAATTGACCACGTAAAATAATAACGAAATTGGTGCTTTGCTTTTATAAAATATCCCATTGCTCCAATAATGAGTACAACTGCTAAATCTGCAATTACAGGTCGAATATCAAAATAATTTTTTACAGTTACAAAACGTAGAATACTAGCATTTATCACAGATGAGATGACAAATGTCATAAATAAGATATTTGTTTTAAAATAGAGTTTAACAAATACAACTATTTTTTTAATTGATTCAACTACCATTTCTAATTTCATTTGATCACCTTCATTGTTATAAAGTATACCATATTTTATTTTTGTTTTCAATTGAAAGACTAAAGAAGCATTGTTTATGACAAAATTGTAAGGATTTTCTGTAAAGAAAAGAACAACTTATTATTGTTCTTTATAGAATGTACGAATGACTTCTTTAAATGAATTTCCACGATCTTCAAAGCAAGTATATTGATCCCATGAGGCACAAGCTGGCGACAGCAAAATAATTTCTTGTTCACTTGACATTTGATAAGCTTTTTTCGTTGCTTCTTTTAAATCATTAAATAATTCACACGCAATATCTTTCATTTTACAAAATTGAAAAATTTTTTCTTTGGTTTCTCCAAAACAATACACTCTTTTTACGAATGTCATATAAGGATACAACTCTTCAAAATTTTGGTTACGATCTAAGCCCCCTAATAATAAATGAACAGGTTTTTGAAAAGATTGTAAAGCAGTTATAGTTGCCACATTATTAGTAGATTTAGAATCATTATAAAATTCTCGATTTTGAATCGTTGTAACATATTCCATTCGATGTTCTACACCACTAAAATTTTTCAATATATTTTTGATTATGGAATCTTCTATGTTAAATAATTTTGCAACCAATATAGTAGCCATTATATTTTCATAATTATGGTTTCCTTTTAAACAAATATCCTCGATAGATAAAAACGGTTGATGTGCATAATAAATCTTTCCATCCTCTAAATAACAATCTTGTTTCGCTGTTCTAGAAAAATAAATCTTATGTGTAACGATATCTTTCGTTACTTCCATTGCTTCCTGATTATCATAATTGATGATTCCATAATTGTGTTCATCATGATGGTTGAAAATTCGTTTTTTAACTGCAACATAACGTTCATGTGAGTCATGAAAATCTGTATGCGCATCACTGATATTCGTCAGTATACTGACATCTGTTTTAAATTGATACATATCACATAACTGATGATCCGATATCTCTATTACAAGTAAATCACCACTTTTAACATTCAAAACTATACTAGAAAGTGGGCACCCAATATTACCGCATAAATGCGTTTCAAATTTCTGTTTGAGTATTTCATATAGTAAAGTAACCGTTGTTGTTTTCCCATTAGAACCTGTAACTCCAATAATTTTAGTATCTTTGGGTAAAAAAGTATACGCAACTTCTAGTTCATTTACAACTGGAATATTAAGTTGACCTGCTTTTTGAACACATGGATGCGTATATTTAATACCAGGATTTTTTACAACTACATCAAAGCTTTCATCTAATAATTCTGCTTGATTTTGTGTAATAATAACAGGAATATTTAACTTTTTCAATTCTTCTACTTGAAATTCATCCTGTTTTACTCCATCTGTAATGGTAATTTCATTTTGATATTTGGACAATAGTTTTGCGACTTCATAACCACTTCTGGCCATACCTAAAATTAGAATTTTTTGATTTTGGTACATACTATCTACCTCTATTACATTATATCACGTTTCTATTTATATATGAAATTATATTCTTAACAATTTAGCAATTCGATTCATATTTTCTGTTCTAGCAACCTTTTTTAAGATTTGAAAATATAATTTTGCAATAAAGATATGTTTAATGTCTCTATAAAATAGTAAATCTGCTTTATCACGGTGATTGCTAACATATAGATATACCTCATAATGATTATTACTATAAATTTGATTCATAACTACACCAAATTCATATTGGATTCCTGAAATTTCATAACAATCAATCGCATCTTTTTTCTCTTTTGAATTAATTTTAGTAGAACATTTCTTTAAATCCTCTATGATGACAGGTTGAGTATATCTATTTTTTAACTGTATTTTTACAGGCCCTTTCTTATTTTTAAAAACATTATGGATACCTAGAATACAGCCATATAAAAGTTCCATACCCAATGCTTGTTGTTTCATATCCCCTTGATTACATTGTTTATTTAAAAATTGCTTTAAATAATTTTCTTTTGCTAAACTATCATAATCAGTTGTTTCTTGTGCTTCTTTTTCATTATAGAGTTCCGACAATTTAATTCGTTCAAATGCTTTTCCACCTATAATATCAACATTTCTATAAATATCAATATCAAAATGATCCAAACCGCCTACATTTTCTTCACTTGTACTTTTTTTTCTATCTTTTTCTTCCTTAGATTGATAACTATGCACTTGTATTTTAAATAACGTTCCAATTTGAATACTCATATATTCATGTTTAACCGCACCTGTATTTTCTTCAATTTGACCTCGACGAGAAAATCCATAATGGGACAAGTTTAAGTTAACATTCGTTATCGTTTGTTGCTCTTTATTCATAAATTTCATTAAACTATAGAAATTTCCTTCTCCACCCTTAGGAATTTCTATCGCACCATCATAATAAGTAGGAATATCTTGATTTTTAAATAATCTCTTATAATCTTCTTGATTACAAGTAGAAAATGTATCTTCTAATGTAAGACAATTGGTATAAATTTCTCCATCTACTATTTTTTTAGATTCTGACAGTTGATTATTCATTTGTAACAAATCACTTAAAAAATTAATATAATGATACCCTTCTTCAAATAAAAAGCGATAAGGATAGTTTTCTTTACAAAGAATATCGTGAGGCATTTGCCATAATCCATTTGAGTAATCAATACTGATATAAGTAATTGGTATTTGATATTTTTTTACAATCGTGTCTATTTGTTGAAGAATATATTCATATCCTCTATGGTATTGTTTTTGACACATAATTTTACATATGGATTCAGATGAATTGGATAAATCTAAAATATTATAGTATTGGTTTTTAATTGCTTTAATTTTTTTCATATGATCTATATTTTGTGTAATCGTAATAGGCAAATCTGTTAGTACATGAATATTGTTTTTAAGTGCAAATTCTAAATACATATAATGGGATTTCGGTTCTGTATCAATTATAACATGTGTAATTTCTAATATATTGCTAACTGCTACCAAGTTATCAAATATATTTTGTGGCAAATGTTCACTACTTTTTAATTCATCTGGAATAGAAAATATCTTTGTATTAGAAAATCCATTTTCCTCTAAATATGTTTTCGTATTTTCTTTTTTAGATTCTAACTCTACAACCAATACAAGTTCAATATTATGTTTTTTTATGTAATCTAAATAAAGTTGTTTCGCATTTTTTCCAAGTCCAATTAAAGCTACAATAGACTGATTTTCTTCCATTTTTTTGTTCAATTGTTCTTCTAAATAAGTTACCTTTGTCATATTTTCCCCCTTATGGTTTAAAACCTTCAAAATAATTGTTTTCTATTATAACATGTTTTTACAAATTTCCAACATTTTTTTCAATTCTATATACCAAAAATGTTAATTCTTTCCTATGAATACTCTATAATTTATAAATTTACTATATTATTCTTTCTGCTTTCCTTGTGAATTTTTATGACATACAATGCCGTTTTCATGATTTACAAACGCATTGTAATCATCAAAAAAAGGGATAACCCTTCTCGTTTGCAAATAGAAATCCATTTACAAACTATTTTATAATTCTTCCTTTTCTAGACTAAAAATACATAATACAATTTATGTAGTCATCTTCATTTTTAGCGATGATGACATCCCCCTTTTTGATGATAACCATTATATTGATGAGGATAATGATAAGCATCTATAGCTGTATTTGCATGTTCACAATACGCATTACAAGTATGATAAGTGTTACCATGATGTATACTTGTTTGAACTTGCGTACTAGGTTCTAACGTAACATCTTTTGGATGGCCAAATCCCCATGCACTTACTTTTGATACTGCAAAAACAAGTCCAATAACGCCTACAATTACAAAGTATTTTTTCATTACAATCAGCCCTTTCATAATTAGTATATCAAAAATTGTTCAAATTAGAAATGCCTTTTCACTAATTTTCTCGTTAAATTTTCATGCACTACTTTCCTATTTGTTGACAAACCATCTCTTCCATTTTTTGAAGCGCCTCTCCTTTTAAAGGTCTACACTTTTTATAATGCATAATATCTTTCTCCATTGCCTCACTCATACCCTTACAACTACCAAACCCACAAGCACCACAATTATAGCCAGGCAAATATTTTAAATACTTATTTGGTTTTTCTATTGTTTTATCGTAAATAATAACTAAAATAATAGATAAAATAAAAGCAATTAAAGTCATAATTAAAATACCTATCATTCTTTCCTCCCCTTACAATGATTACACATGCTACAATTTTGACATTTATTTTTCTTTGATAAAAATAGATACAGAAAAGTTAATAAAACTAAAATAATATATGCAATCATAAATACCTCGAAAAAAGAAGTGACATGATTGCTACTGTGATGAACGCAATTGGATATCCTTTCCAATATTCAGGAACATCTCTTTTTTCCAACTGCTCACGTATGGTTGCAAAGGTATAAATCACTGCGGTAAAACCTAAACTAGATCCAATACAATAAGTAAGCATCTCTAAAAAGGAATATTGATTTGTAATATTAAGTAATAAAATACCCAAAACCGCACAATTGGTGGTAATCAGCGGTAAATAAATTCCTAAATTTTGATATAACTTTGGATTCCATTTTTTGATTACCATCTCGATTATTTGTACCATACAAGCAACAACCAATACAAATAGCAAAGTTTTTAAATACACAGTATCTGTGGGTACTAATACATAATGGTATAAAAGATATGTCAATATTCCAGAGATAGTGACTACAAATGTTACTGCACCACCCATTCCTGCTGCACTTTTTTCTTTACTAGAAGTCCCAACAAAAGGACAAATTCCTAGAAATTTTGTAAGTACAATGTTCTCTGTTAAAAAACTTACTAAAAATAAATGAATAAGATTCATGTTGTCCTCCTTTTACGAATAGAATTAAAAACTCCCATTAAAATACCCAATGTCAGAAAAGCACCCGCTGGGGAAACTAGAAAAGAAATTGGAATAAAATTTTCAGGAAAAACATGATAAATTGCTCGGTATCCTGTCAGGCTACTAATGGAATCCATTAAAGTAATCGTATTGCTTCCAAATACCTCTCGAATAAGTGCGATTAACATGATTGCCAATGTATAACCCAAGCCGATTCCTAACCCATCTAAAGCACTGTAGCCTACATTTTGTTTAGATGCCACTACTATCGCTCTTCCTAAAATAATACAATTGACAACAATAAGTGGAAGATAAATTCCAAATACCTCATAAACATCATTTGCGTAATTTTTTACAATTAATTCTATGATTGTTACTAATGTTGCGATAATTAAAATGAAAACAGGTGTTTTTACATTATCTGGAATCCATCTACGAATCAATGAAATAATAACATTAGATCCAATTAAAACAAATGTTACACAAATGCCCATTAAATAAGCATTTTCAAACTTTGTTGTAATAGCTAAAGTAGAACATAAGCCTAACAATAACACAAAAACAGGATTTTCATAAAAAATTCCATTTTTTATAATTTTCATAAGTCATCTCCTTTTATTTTTTCTTATGTGTATGTAGAATCACATCAAATAAATTATTATTTAAATTGTTTGTATATCCAAAACTTTTCATATAATCATTTAAGTCCTTGATTGTAATGGAAGAATAACCTTTGGTACATAAGTTTTCATACAAACTAAAATTATTTTCCATTAAACATATCCCAGGCCAGCTTTTCAATTTAGGATTAAGTCTTCTATTTGCAACAGGAAGAAATTGTTCATATGTTACATCAATTAAAATATACTTTATTTCATTGCTTATTTCATAGTAAACTAATAGTGCAACATGCTCAAACGCACAAGAAAAATTCTTAGTATTCAAATACGCAATAGATATCCCTTTTTGTCTTAGCATTTCACCAATATGGTAACTTGCAACTTTACAAAGTCCCTCAATACTACTTGACCAATTTTGAATCGAATCCATTTCTTCCTTTATAGTTTCCTCAATTTCCCATAAAATGTAAGTTTCTGATAAAGGTTTTGATTCAATGTGTAACAACTTATAATAAAATGAATTTAAAGACATTGTTAACCCCCAATAAAATTCATAATCAAATAAAGAAGCAATGTACATATAAAGGTTGTTATTGTTAGCGCGAATACGCCCTTAATTTTTTTATTTTCCATAATGTTCCTCATATTCTTGTAATGTATTCAATACTAGTTTTTTTAATGCATTAGATGAAATTGTTGCCCCACTTACTGTATCCAATTCTGGTAAATGCATTTGTTCTTTTATAAGAGTATTTAAATAATTTTCTTTTTCTATAATTGAATAATAACTTGGTGTTTCATTGTGCTCTAATACCTCTAGTTTTTCAATTTTTCCATTTTGAATAACCACTTCACATAGAATTGGTCCACCATTTCCTTTTTGAGATACCTTATAAATAACTTTTTTTCCTACTTGATGTTCTTCTATCAATGAAAAGTTAGGATCTACTTTTTCACCATGATAAGAATACAGTGTATTTATTTGATATACTAAAATTCCCATTATGATTACAATAGATGCAAATAATAATAAACTTTTTTCTTTATTTTTACTTTGAATTCCTAATTTATCAATAATAAAAACAAATAAATTCATTGTCAAAATACTCGTTAAAACACCTTCAGGATAACTTGTAAAATAACGGAGTATTACAGTCAAAATTCCTAAAAAAATTCCATATAAAATCTGTCCCTGTTTTGTAACTGGGGAAGTAACTGGATCAGTTGCCATAAAAATAGCACCAAAGAAAAGTCCTCCACTCAATATTTGAAACATAGGATACCATAAAGTAAGCCCATTTAAACATCCAATCAATGCGGTTAGAAGAAAAACAGTTCCAATATAACAAATAGATATTTTCCATTTAATGACTTTTTTCCATACAAGATAAAGAAATGCAAACAAACATAAAAGAGCACTTGTTTCCCCGACTGCACCTGGAATCATTCCTGTAAAAAAATTCCACAAAGTACCATAAGGAGCAACTAATGTTTCATAACTTCCAATCCCTTCTATTGTTGTAAGATTGGATAAAGGCGTTGCTTGACTAATGGTATCTAATTCATAAGCATTGAAATAACCTCCTTGACTTGCAATTACACCAGCATAAGTTGTAATAATAAAGAGTCTTCCAATGAGTGCAGGATTGAAAATGTTATTGCCAAATCCTCCATATACCAATTTACCAATTAAGGTTGCTAATACAGAGCCAAATAATAAAATAGGAATAGGTGTATTTAAAGGCAAAATCAAACCTAAAAACAAACCTGGTATTAATGCATAAGAATGTCGCATATAATCTTTTAATTCTAAGCCCTTTTTTTGTAAAAGTAACCGTGCTCCTACCCACTCTGTTAAATAGGTAACAACTGTAGGAATTAGAATAAATAAAAGTGGATGAAATAGTCCATACAATCCTACTTTGTGATGTTGATAAGGAACAAGCCCATTTTTATAAAAACTAAACAATACAATTGGTAAAAGAGCAATTACTAAATGAAACATCATTTTAGTTGTAGAATCTTGATCCCTACAAAAAGGACCTGTTTGTTCATGATATTCTTTCATTTGCAGTCTCCTTTCTAACAGTCTTTTTCGCTTTTCTAACATATTCTCTCACATTTATTTTTGCTGGACAAATATAAGAACATAAACCACATTCAATACATTTTCCAACTTGCAAACGATTTAATTGTTCCTTATCTTGATATGATTCTTTGATAAGAACTGGTTCAATACCTGCTGGACAAACATTTATACATTTTCCACAACGCATACAAGTATGTTCCTTACATTCCTCTTTTTCTTTTAACAAAATCAGACCATTCAAATCAGCTGTCACAATTACATCATCTTCTTTTAAAGCATTCCCCATCATAGGACCACCTGCGATACAAATAACATCTTTATGACGTTTCATTCCACTGATTGCTTCAATCACTTCATGAAGTGGAGTTCCTATTTTTACTTGTACATTTTGTGGTTTTTTTACCAAATCCCCTGTAATGGTAATTATTCTTTCAATGAGTGGAATCCCTGTTAAAGCTTGATGTATTGCATAAATTGTAGATAAATTATTTACAACTACACCAATTTCAATGGGAAGTTTTTGATATGTTTTTTTGGTTATTGTTTTTACCAACATTTTTTCCCATCCCATAGGATAGCAATCTGGCACTATTTTAATTTCAATATTTACATAAGTACCTATTACAAATTGAAAAGCTTGAATGAATTGCTGATTGTTTTTTTTAACTGCAATAAAAGCTTTTTCAATTTCGTTTATTTCCATTATTCGATCAATTGTTTCTAAGATTGCTTCTGCTTTTTGAATTCCAAGAGTATAATCTGCTGTAATATATGGCTCACATTCTACTGCATTTACAATTAAAGTTTTTATTTTTTGATCGGTTTGATATTTAATATAGGTTGGAAAGCCTGCACCCCCCATTCCTATAATTCCTGCATTTTTAATTGTTTCAATAAATTCTTCCTTGGATAAATTTTCTTTTATTTCTAGTGATTCTTCTACTCGCTCTTTCAAATCATTTTCAATTTTAATACATCTGACATAGGTCCCACTATGATGTAGTTTTTCTTCAAAACCAATTACAGTTCCACTTACACTGGTATGAAAAGGAATAGAAAAGGCACCTTTTCTTCTAGCGACCATTTCTCCTTTACATACATAGTCTCCTTTTTTAACGAAAACTGTAATATCTTGGTCATTGCTTCCCATTAATGGAATATAAATGTATTTTGGCTTATTATAAATTGTAAAACTATCTTTCGACATTTCTTTATGAGATTTTATTTTGATACCTGCCATATCTCCATCTCCATTCTCATTCCATTATACAAAATTTTACAACAAAATAAAAGTACTAATTGAAGTAAAAATTACTCTATATATCTTCTCGTTTTATCCTATGACTATTGAGAATTATAAAGATTCTATCTAAGCATTAGAGCATCTATTTAACCTATTTACACCGCTTGTATATTTTATTTTCTACAAAAAAGGAGGTTACCCTCCTATTACTTCATTTATTTTTGCTTGCGCTGCATTTACCGTACTAACATCTGGTTCCATTACATATAGTTTTTGCCCACTATAAGAATAAGTAAATTCACTTTTTCCTGTTCCATCTAAATTAATGGATTCAATTTGCCAAGATGGCATTTTATTTAATTGCATATTCACTAAATCATATATTTTATTACTGTCCATATTTGTTTGAAAACTATCTTGCAATGAATTTAATATATTCGTATATTTTGTAATTAATGTTGTAGAGCTTAATGCTTTATTAATAATTGCTGTAATTACTTTTTGTTGATTTTTGCCACGTTGACGATCTCCATCTATAAATGCATGACGTTCTCTTGAAAAAGCAAGTGCTTGTGATCCATTTAAGATATTGTCACCCTTTATAAATTTTTCTCCTGAAATAGCAGTAAAATTATAATCTGAATTCACAGTTACACCACCTACTGCATCTACAAGTTCTATGAGAGTAGTAAAATTCACTCTCACATAATAGTTGATATCAATATCAAGTAAATCCTCTAATGTTGTAATTGACATATCAATTCCATAAATTCCAGCATGTGTTAACTTATCTCTATAGCCTGTAGTTCCATGAAGTCTTACATAGTAATCTCTTGGTATTGAAGTTAACAACACTTTATGTGTAACAGGATTTACCGTAGCAATAATATTTACATCACTTCTTGATACAGAAGAAATATCCCCATATGTATCAATTCCACTAATATATATATTAAATGGCTCTTTTGTTACATTTGTATCTTTTTTTACTGTTTCATTTTTTACTTGTAACTCTATTGTTGCTAGTAATTTTGTTTTTTCTTCAAATGATTCATTTTCTTCTTGTAAAATGGACAAATATGAACCATTCATATATATCGCATCTACTTGTTTGTCTAATAAATCTTTCCCTAATTTCATAAAATCTTCGTATTCTTCATCTGTATAAGATAGCTTTTTATTCAACGTTTCGATTGCATCTTTTTGACTCTCCAAATTACTCCGATGAAGCCCGATTGTTTTACTTTTCAAATCTTCTAATGTTTCGTATTTACTATCTTTTAAAACAACTACATAATAATTTTCAATTTGATAATCTTTCGCTTTAATATTCCCCATAAAATCCATTGTCTTATATAAATAAAATGAAATAAAACTTACAAAAATAATTATGATTGTAGATAAAATCTCTACTACTATTTTTAACTTTATTTTAATCTTTGGAATCAATAAAATTGCTACAGAGCCCAACACAACAAGTAAATAAATTCCTAAAACAATTAAAAGATACTTCATTGGCAATACACTTACCTGAAATAACATTGTAAAAAATACAAATGAAATTGCGAATAATAAAATAGATAATACTGTTCCAATTCTTTGCACAATTATTCTATTTTTTTTATTTTTTTTCTTTGACATAATTCACTTCTTTCTACTAGCTTCACAAGATTATTATAACATATCGTTTTCAAAAATTAAATATTTTTTAAAGTTTTTATTCGCATATGTATTTCTCAATTGTAAAAGGAAAATTTATGTTTAATTGCTACTCAACTAAATATAGATTACATAAAAAAATTTTTCCATTACTTGAATGGAAAATAAATTTTTGTATTAAGAAGGACAAACAAATATCTTGAATTTTAGAAATAAGATTTTTTAAAAAAATCCTATTATATCTTATATTCATTCTTATAAAAAAATAGATTATCTATATCCAAATAATCTATATTTTTTCAATACATTTACCCTAAATTTTTTCATTTTAAATATAAATTTTTTCATTCGCACTTTTATTTTTTTATCATATGCTTTGTTCCATAATTTCAATTTTTGAATATATTTTTTTCCAATACATACTCGATTATAACGTTTCGCTTTTTCAAAAGGTTGCTCCATAATATTGGATAAGAAAGCACTTAATTCATCCATTTTATATGCAATCACATTTTCTTCTACACATAATGGCGATTCATGCATCATTTCCAAATAAAGCGAATCATCCCTATCTATTTTTTGAATAAAAGCAATCGCATCTTCTATCGTATTATAAGCACCTACATTGATAAACGATTTTTCATTAAACACTTTCGTCACAAATGGATCTCCCCAATAGATTGGAATTGCATTAGAAGCATAAGCTTGAATTAATTTTTCTGTAGTATATCCAGGATGGGAAGAATTTTCAAAAGCTAAACAAAATTTATATTTTCTTTGAAATTCAATTTTATCTGCTACGGGTCCACCAATATTATTTTTAAATTTACCCCCTGAATGAACTTGTTTATACTGAGATAATTGTTCAAAAAATATTTCACGAATAGGATCTGCATTTCCATTGGAATAAACAAAACTACAAAATCCTTCCTTTTGCACTAAATCTTCTTCTGTAAATGATGTCCTTTTCAACATAGCATTCAAATCTTTTGCATATGCTGGATGGTAATAATTTGGTAAACGCATATAGCGGTCTTGATACTCTAAATATTCAAAACCTATTGCATAATCACATAAATTAAAATCTGGACATAAATTTTCTCCTGTATAAAATATTTTAATACAGTCATAATGCAAATGTTCATCACCAAATACAGAAAAGAACAAATAATCTGGTTTATCAGATAAAACAACATGGTATTTTCTTTCCAACGCTTGATACAAAAAATGTTCTTTTGGATTATAAGAGTCGTAAAAATCTACAAACTTGACTTTAATTTCTTTCTTCATCACTAACCTCACTTCTACCAACTTTATATAGAAAATTGATATTTATATTTCTGCAATTGTTTCAAGAGTAATTCCATTTTTTCTTTTAATAAATCACTCAATAACCATTCATGTGTAAAAATAACTAAATAAGAATCTCCTTTTATATCCTGAATCATATCTTCTACACCTTTTGATTGCTCTATTCGAATATCCGTTTTATAAAATTGAAGTTGTTTTTTCCAATCATAATAATAACCCTTGGTAAACAACTGATAAGATTGTTCACTGTTTAAATAATAACTATTTTTTTCTAAAGTATCACTTCCAAATAGAATTTGAATTCCCACATCTTTTAAACAATTTGCATTCCCTTCATTTAAAGAAAATTTCTCTAATCGTAAATGCTTGCTAATCGCTTTTTCTCCAACAATATTTTCTAATGCCTGAATAACAGTTAGATAATCATTTGTAATACTATAATGGAAAGAATCTTTATCATATTCTCTTCCTGCATCATAAGCGTGAAATCCAAATTGTAACCAATGAGAATTTTCTTCAAACTCTTTCCGATACTGACTGGTAATATTTTCTAAAGAAACATTCGAAAATTCGTAGAAACAATAAAAAGTAACTTTTAATCCATACTGCTTATGTAATCTTTGAAAATATTTTAAAGTAGCATTCTCAAATATACTAGTATACACATCTTTATTTTGCTCTAAATCAGCAAACAATAGAATGGTGTCATCTACTGAAAAATGAATATATTGCACATTTTCTTTTCTTTGAATTAAAAATAGAAAACTAAAAATGATAACAATAACAATTAAAATTTTACCCCCCCCCGTTTACAAACGGCAAACGGCTGGAAATTTTGTTATAAACCCAATTTTTTTCTTTTTTATTTAAAATGAAAAGAAAACTAATCACATATCCAATCGTACCAAAAAGTATTGCTGAAAGAATTAAATCCTTCCAAGAAGTAATAGACATATATTGATACAAAAATAGATATAAAATCAAAATAAGACAAAAACAGAAAAATGATTTTAAAAAATCAGGATAAAATGTATACCATTTTACATTTAAATTTTTAGCTGCATTGAGCGGATTAAAGATTGCTAACTTTATTACCCAATAAAAGGAACTAACACTTGCAATTGCAATTACACCTAAATCAGACGTCTTTAAAACGACAATTTCTGTAATTAAAGTGACGATGCTCATTGCCAACGTGAAAATAGAAGCCCGTTTTAATTTATTGGTTATCGTATCAATATTTGGTAATGTAAAGTTGCAAATACTAAACATATAGGGAATTAAAGTTAAAACAGATAACAATTGAATTAATTTTACTTCTTCTATCGACTTATGTAACCACAATCTATAAAAGTCTGTTCCAAAAATAATAAACCCTGCAACTGGAACAATCATTAATAAAGCAATCATTTTCATAGAAAATTTTATTTCAGAGATAACATCTTGAATTCTATTTTTAGCATACGAAATAGTAATACTAGGAACAAATGCAACTGCTAATGTGGATAATAAAGTATCAATTGCATTTGGAATATTTTTGGAAATTGACAAAATTCCCATAGAATAAGATCCTACAAATATATTTGCAATTAATAAATCAAAACCAACTAATATAATTCTACTTAGATTATTAATAGAATTCCAAATACCTGAAACAAATAAAGTTTTTACTGATTTCCAATCAAAAGAATGCACATGAATCTTTAATTCAGAAGATAATTTTTTGGAAATACAAATACATAATACTAATAAAATAGTGCTATAAGCTAAAGTCGCAATGGCAATATAATAAATTTTAGGTTGAAATAATGAAAATAAACATAAAATAATCGCAACTTTTAAAATATTAGAAACTGCTGTTACAACAGATACTAAACTTACTTTATTCTTTACAAACGGTACCACTTGAAAAGTAACATGGAACAAAGAAAATATAAAATTAATAAATACAAGCAAAAAAGTAATCTTAACATCATAATTAAGTGAAAATGGTATTTTTATAATATTATGTAATTCAATTGTAATAAAAATAGATAAGAAAAATATGACAATTGATAATATTGCATTTGCAAAAAATAAGGAAGAATAATAAGAATTGGCTTTTTCTATTTCTCCCTTATTATACGCAATAGATATAAATCTACCAGCAATGGAATTAATTGCTACTGTAAAAACAGTCGCATAAGTAACAAAATTATTAGCCAAACCAATAAATCCATAAGCATCTTCCCCTAATGAATTAACCAATATTGGGGTTAAACCAAAACTAATTACCATTTGAACAAGAAATGCAATAATACTAGCAATAATATTAATTAAAATTTGCTTTTTCATAATCAATTATCTTTTGTTTTCCTTTTTTTGATTCGATTATTGAATGCTGTTCCATACCTTTTTACTTCATTGCTAATTTTCTGAATACTACTATATTTAGAATTCGATTCTGACAATTTCGTACCAATAAATTCTTTCATTTCTTTACTCAACCATTCAGTCCCATCTCCACTGATACGATTTCTAAGCTCTGCATATGTAATCGCATCTAATTCTGGAATATCTCCAAGTGTAATAAAAGCATGACCATTATAGCAGTGTGGTAAAGAACACTTCTTCCCCATTGCTATCAATTTGAGTGGCTGATTAATATTTTCATAGACATTACCAAGACGAATTCCACAATAGCACTGAGAATATTCCCCTGTTACTAAATTGACATAAATACTCCAATCCCCTGCATAACAATACTCTTTTCTTTTTTTATAAAATATTGTTGATTTAAAATCCAACATGGGGGAATCGAACGCACTCCATATTTTGACAAAATCTTCAAAACTATGTTTAGACAAATGACTAATTCTTCGATCATTATCATTTCTAGCAATTGTAACTTGTGGCAAAGCACCTAGCTTTTCCATACAAATTTCCTTGATTTCAGAAATATATTCTTCTGTTTCATCATTTGGGGTAATTTCTACTACAATAGAAGCCTCTGATTTTTTCATTAAATTTACATTATCAAAATATTGATCAAGCAATTTCATTTTCTTGAGCTCTATATAATGAAAAGAAAATTTAAAAATCAAGCGATGTAATAATGCTTTTGGAAATTGAGCAAACTCTTTAAAACGATTACTAAGTGACCCATTGGTTACAATCATAACATAATGTCCTTCTTCTAATAATTGACGCGTAATTTCCACAATCTCTTTTACTAATAATGTTTCTCCACCTGCACACAAATTAAAGAGGCAAGTTCCACCTAGCCTTTTTTTTGTAAAAGCAGCTCTGATTTCTTGAGGTGTTTTAATGAATTTTGCTAATTTATTTTTAAACTTTCCCTGCTGTGCAATATAACAATAATGACACCTAAAATTACAGGTTTCTGTTGGAATATAACACTCTATATATTTTTTTATTTTATCCATCTTTTCACTCCTCAAATAAAGTAATTAATTCTGCAAACTTTGTTTTATCACACACTCTTTTTTGATGTGGGAATTTTTGTGATAATAATTCTAAAATATTTTTTTCTAATTGACTTTCATCTTCTATAAAGCGAACGTATTCTAGCTCCTTAATCCATTCATAAACACCTTTTACTTTATAATTATAATTACTTAAAACAATACATGGGGTTTCCGTTAACGCTGCAAAAATCATCCCATGCAATCGATCAGTTACTATTATCTCATATTTTGAAAATTCAAGCAACTTATTGATAAAAACAGAATTGCGTTCTTTTTTAGAAATTCCCTTATGAATAACTGTATCTGTATACACAATTTGTTGATTGATTTGATTAAAAATTTTTTTGATATTTTGTATGGTTGCCTCTTGTACACTTTTTTCAGAATCACTTCTAAGACAAAAAAGAACATTCTTTCTATTTTCATCACTCCAAAAATTATCGTAGTATAATACCATATCAGGAACAAAAATTACTTTTGCCATTTTAAAATGTTCACAAGCAAATCGATAAGAAATAGCTTCTCTAGTACATACAACTAAATCTTGATGTGCATTATAAAGTTTAAAAGAGGTATTCATTTCCTTCATCCCTAAACAATCTTCTTTATAATATATAGTTTGTGGTAAAATAACGATTTTATGATATAAAAAATGGGAAAATACATCACGAATCATCTTTTCTTCCTCTATCCAAAGCGATCCCATAAATCCTCCACCATTAATCATAAGTATATCCTCTTTATTAATATGTTTTTGCATATAAGGTAAAATATATTTACGATCAAAACTAGAAACCTCAAATATCTGTTTTCCCATATCTTTAAAAAATTGATACACTGCTAAAGTAATTGCATGATCTCCAATATTACCATGTTTTGGAGTTCCAAACAAAATATATTTTTTTTGACCACTTTTTTTACAAGTTCTTATATATCTTTTATAAGCAGATACATACAGAAACTTTTTTAACAAATCTTTACATAACATACAAATTCCTCCTACAGCATTTTACTTTTCATTCCATAAAGACTTAATTTTATCTTTTTCAAAAATGGAATATCTTTACAAATGATTAAACTTTTCCATAAATACCCAAGTTTTTTTCGTAACTCCTTTTTTAAATCCGTAAATTGCTTTTGCTTACGCATTTGTTTCATATGTCTTATAATCATAAAAAAGTATTGATACATTGTTTGATGGACAAGTGTTTCGTTTGCGATAGTTTGATAAAATTGAATTCGATTCTCTAATGCTTCTAATGCATGTAACCGTTTTTCATTATAACAACTCGTAATACTACCTTCCCTTTGCCGATAATAATAGTATGTTCCTGCATTAATTACGACCTGATTTACCTGATCTAAAATATAGTGAATCACAAATTCATCCTCATGCACTTTCCCTACAGGATAACGCAATTGCTCCCAAATATGTCTACGATATAACTTATTCCAAGCCACAATAATAGATAATGTTTCGGGTCCATATAAAGAATTTAAAAGTTCTGTTTGCGTATAAACATTTCGATTTAATTTTCCTTGAAATTCTATCATATCAGGAATCCTATCTACCTTTTCATAATGACAAATTGCTATATCAGAATTTGTAGATATTAAATCATCATACAAAGTTTGTATAAAACAAGGATGCACCGCATCATCAGAATCAATAAAACAAATATAGTCCCCTTTGGCAACATCAATGCCTACATTTCTTGCATCAGATAATCCCCCATTTTCCTTATGAATTACATGAATACGTGAATCTTTCTTTTGATATGCATCACATATACTAGGGCATCGATCATCACTTCCATCATCAACTAAAATAATTTCTAAATTGGAATAAGTTTGATTTAATATAGAATCAATGCATTCTTCTATATATAACTCTACACGATAAATAGGAACAATCACAGAAACCAATGCCTTCATAAATCACCTACTTTTTAATGGAATATAAGGTATAATAAATTGTTCGTCCTAAAATATAATACAAATTCTTTAAATTCATCTTTAAACAAAGAAGAAATAAGGTATAAATATGAAAATACTTTAAAATCATAGCAACTGATAATTTTTTTCTTGCTTCTTTTAATAACACATGATGAAAATAAATATCCATTAATTTTTTTTGTTCCTTTTTTGGCATGTGATGGTTTTGAAAACAAGCAAGTAATTTCATATTTAATTCTTTCACAATACGATAAGATACCTTCTGTATATTCTTCTTATTTTCTATCTTCCAAATTTTTAAATAATCATATAATTTAGAATATACTAAGAGTGCATCTTCACATCTTTTTTCTATTTTTTTCCTACCAACACTAGTTGTTGCACTTTCAAAATTATACAAATAATGATAATAGGCATCCTTTAAAAAAACAAAAGAGGAGGCATGTGTATAAAGTGCTAAATTAAATAAATAATCCTCTCCTACTTGAATGGTTTCATCAAATTTTGTTTCGATACATTTTTTATGTATCACTTGGCAACAAGGAGAAGCCAAACGATAGTCTTTGATAAACATTTCATAAATAATATTCTTATTGTCTATTATTTTTAAATTTTCTGTACAAATTTGAAAAGTATCTTTATGTTTAGGATATTCTCGAATATAACCACATCTAACAATATCGATAGAGCCATTCTCTGTCATTTTCATTAAAGTTTCTACCATATCAGGTGCAATCCAATCATCACTATCTACAAACATAATATAAGTACCTGTTGCTACTTCCATTCCACGATTTCGACTATAAGATACTCCATGATTATCTTGATGAAGAATAATTATCTCATTTTGATATTGCTTTAATACTTCATAAGTTGAATCAGTAGAACCATCATCTACTACAATAATTTCAATATTAGAATAAGTTTGATTCAATAAACTATTCATACACTTTAAAATATAATTCTCGTTATTATAAACAGGAACAATAATACTAACTCTATCCATGTTTATTATTCCAATCTAAATAAGTTTGCATATATTTTTCATTTATAAGAGCAACATCTAAATCCCTTACTCTATTTTCTAAAACATTGGGATAATCTACCAAAGCATCCCTTATTTTTTGAATCATATCTTCTATATTTTGATTTCTTGCCAAATAACAAGATAAATCATCTTTTAATATCTCATTTGGCCCATATGGAATATCAAAACTAACAATCTTACAATTACAAGCAAGTGCTTCGATTAAAATCATAGGAAATGCTTCATAAGATGAGGTATTCACTAATATAGAAGCAGATTTCATATAAGGATATACATTCGAACACCATCCCTTTAAAGTAACAGATTCTTCTAAATGGAAATTTTTTACTTTTTCTTGTAAAGATTTCTCTAAAGGTCCAGTGCCTAAATAATACAAATGATAATTTTCATAAAACTTTCCCTGATAAAAAATATCTAACATTAGCTCAGGTCTTTTTTGTTCTGACAATCTTCCAACAAACAAAATATATGGCTTTTTTATTTGTAATTTTTCTTGTGATTTTTTTTGAATTTCAAATAAATTGATTGGATTATAAATCGTCGTAATTTTTTTAGTTTTCACATGGTAAATATCTAATAATTCATGCATACATCCATTTGAAACAGTCACAATGGGTGTATGATTATACAAAAACTGAATTCCTTTTTGAAATAACCAATGATTATGCTTATCATATGGCTGATATGGAATATGTACGACTTGAATCGTTTTTTGACGATATTTCGATAGTCGACTTAACAAATTAGAATACAATAAATGGGATGTAATAAGTTTTACCTCATAATTTTTAAAAATATGATTTAAATATTGATTCAAACGATGTACCAAAAAAGGAAGATAACCTATTTTCTTATATTTATTTAATTTCCTTTTCGATAAACTTATAATCTCTATATTATCATGAAAATCATAAGTTACATCATTATATACAGTTAAAATAAAAACTTTTAAGCCGTTTTTAGCCATTTCATTTGCCATATTGCTTACGACTCGTTCTGCACCACCATTTGATAAAGAATTTACGAGGAAGATGATTGCTTTTTCCATAATTCACACTCCTTTACTACAATTGGTAAAATGGCCAAAATAAAAATAAAATATACATGATATGCAGTTTCAGTAGTAATCATATAAATAGAAAATAAAACAGTCACAAAAGTTAAATATTTATTATTGATTAGCAAATTTTTTGTTAAAATAATAGCGAATAACAATAAAGAGATCGCACCTGTTTCTGATAACATTTGGAAAATTGTGCTATGACATTGTACATACCACCAATTTACTGTTACAGCATAGGAACGAAAAGCAGTAAACCCATTTCCAATTATTGGACTTTGTTTAAATAAATCCAATGCATACTCCCACATATGAAACCGTTGATTCATTGTAATCATAGAATGAAATAATTTAAAATCACTTAGAATAAATAAAATGGGAATAAAAATAATTACTGGAATCCATATTTTTTTAAGAAAACCTGTAAATTTACAATTCTTAAGTAATATAAAACATATTGCTGGCATAATTGCAACCATTATTGTTTTAGAGGCAGATAATAAGATACCAAGGAAAAACAATAATAGATATGCATAATTTATTTTTTTATTTTGCAATTTTTGACAGTAAATATAAGTCGCAGAAGCTAACACAAAAAATAAACTTGCATAATTTGGATCTTCCGCATAACCACTGTAACGGTATATTCCACCTAAAAAATTAGGAGACAAATCTTTCACAAAACCCTGACAGCCACTCATTATATATTTCTGTATATCAATTTCCATATAGGCAATTAGTATACTATAAAATAAAGCAAATATCGAAAACAAGACTGCATATTTTAAGTGACTCACACTAATATATTTTTGGTACAATCGGAAGACTAAATAGGATAAAAAATTAAAACCATATGAGATAAAAATAATAGTAAATTGATGCTTTTGCATTTCAAGGCCATTAAACAACCATACAATATTACTTAAAAAAGATAAACAAAAAAAGACGATAATACAATAATCAATTGTTTTTACTTTTAGTATTTTTTTTCTCAAAATGATATCTTTTATTCCTAGCAAAAGTAAAATCACACCCAAGAATCCAACGATTATTCTAAAGTCCATTCCAAAAGGAGTAAATTCACGATTGAACATCACAAAGAAAAATAAATAAAAGTAAACAATAAATAAAACTTTTCTTAGATTATGCATTTGTATCACCAAACATTTCCTCAATTTGTTTCACAGATACATCAATATCAAACATATTTTTAATTTCTTGAATTTTTTGTTTATAATGATTATATTTTTTAGAATTTGTTAAAATTTCTTTTAATCCAATATAGAATGCCTTTTCATTATTATCTGTAATCAATCCATATTCATTATCCCCTAATAATTCTTTCATTCCTGAACAATCAGTTGTTACAATGGGAACTCCAAGCACAGTTGCTTCACAGGCTACTGTACTAAATCCTTCAGCGCGAGAAGAACATACAAATAGGTCTGCTATTTTCAAATAAGGAAATGGATTTGATTGAAAACCTAAAAATTCCACACAATCCTGAAGTTGATTTTCTATAACAAATTGTTTCAATTCTTGTTCTTTTGGACCTACGCCAAGTATCCATAAATGAAATAAAATATGATCATCTTTTAATTTTTTTACAACAGATAGTAAACGATCATATCCTTTTTGTTTTGACAATCTGCCAATTGTTATCAATTTAAATTCTTTTGGAATTTTAATTGAAAGTTTTTCATTTGCTTTTTTTAAAATTTCTGATGTATTAATTGCATTATGTTTTACGACAACTTTTTTGGGATTGTAATTAAACTTTTTTATAAATTGTTTTTGAACACCTTCTGAAACAGCTACTATTTTATCAAATTTTTCATAACAAGATTTGGCAACCTTTTGGTTACGAAAAACCGCATCAGATTTATTTTCATTGATAATGTCTACATGCATCCAAGCAAATTTTTTTGAATGTTGATTAGAAGCTGCAATTACTTTTGCACAAATCCCCTCTAAAAAGGCAACTTCTATATCATATTTTTCTTTAATTTTTAACCAATATAATATTTTTGTAGGCATATATTTCCAAATTGTAGAGTAGCATTTGGCAAGTATTTTCTTTTTTCTACTTGTTTTATCAAGCAAACTTCCCGATTCTTCTTTTTTATGATTCTTTAAAAAAGGAATTTTAAACATTGTCTTATATGTTACCCGATGATTCAATTCCATTCTAAAAATGCCTGTATCAATTACAGTCATTACAGTCACATCATATGTATCACTCATATGATTTGCCAAATTAACAAGCACCTTCTCTGCTCCACCTACTCCTAGTGTATGAATTAAGAACAATACTTTTTGTTTCATATATATATTTCTCCTAACATGTTTGATTACTTAACTGTTCTAATTCTGTTTTAATATCTTCTTGCATAATTTCAGCATGTTCTCTTTTAAAAATAATTACGATAGAATCCAATATAATTTGTAAATCCATTTTAAAACTGACATTCTTTGCATATTCTATATCATATTTAATTTTATCAAAAATAGATATCCCATTACGACCTTTCGACTGTGCTAATCCAGTAATTCCTGGTAAGACATCACAGCGTTGTTTTTGTTCCTCTGTGAATAATTCATAATATTCTGTTTTCCAAGGTCTAGGTCCAATCAAAGACATCTCACCTTTTAAAATGTTAATAACTTGTGGTAATTCATCAATTGAAGTTTTTCTTAAAAACTTACCAACTTTGGTAATTCTTTGATTATGTGGTACTGTCATTTCTAATTCCAATGGGAGCACATTCATTGAGCGAAATTTATATAGTTTAAAATTCTTTCCATTTTTTCCTGTACGAATTTGATGATAAAAAATAGGACCACCATCTTCTATTTTGATTGCAACAAATATTATAATAAATATAGGTAACAAAATAATTGAAAAAATAAGTGCAACCATGATGTCCATAATACGCTTTACTATTTTGTACATAATCATTCTCCTTATACCGAAACAATTAAATAGGTAATTTACCAATGTTTTTTATTCTTCTATTAATATACTATTTATAAATCCATTTTTTGCTTGGCTTTTCTACCTAAAATTGTATAATAAATTGTATTATTTGTCAAGGAAAGCTCTGAGAAGCGACATCCTATTTACATATTACTAATTATTACTATTTTTGAAACACAAATATAGATAAAATTCATAGTGCATTTTTAGGAAACATATTCAATAATCATACTCACCCCTTATTATAATGTTTGCAGGAGAGGTGATTCCTTAGCTATATTGCATAGCTGATATATTTATTAAGCAAAAAAAGACACTTTCATGCCTTCATCTGTTCTATTTGTTTCTCTGTCAAATTGGTAACTCGCATAATCAAATCAATTGATAATCCTTCCATTAACATTTTCTTAGCGGTTTCTATTTCCGTTTGTTTTATCCCGATCTCAATTCCTTCAGCCTTTCCTTCAGCTTTTCCCTGGTCAAAAGAAATATGTTTTTCTGTATTCAATATCATCTCTGCATCCTCTTCTGGTGTTATCCAACTCGTAAAAGCATTAGAATCATTTAACTCCTCTACTTTTTTCTTATACTCTTCCATATATTTATCCCCTTTAGAAAGTTCATTTAAAGAATCTCTATCTATTTTTAACATGATTAAATATTTATATTTTTGAATCTTTTCTTTATTTGCAGTATACCAAAATTGCGTTATCCTGTCCATATTGTATTCTATAATTTTAAAATTTTTTATATACAAATGGTTACCTTGATCCATTACACAATATTCCCTATATTCTTGTTCATCATGCACCCCATAAGATAAATCAATATGAAGGTATTCACTTACCAAGTCATACGCATTTCCTTTCCTTGTATTCTTAGAATAGATATTCGTAAAAAAGCAAAAATTTCTGATATGTAAATAATCTTTGTAATTTTGATTTAATTCTACGTGTATATATTTATTCTCTGTTTTTACTAGTAAATCAATAATTTTTCTTCTTTCATTTACATCGTTCATTTTTAATTCATTTTGAAGATATTCTATGTTTTCTATTTTCTCCTTTAAAATTGGCTCTAAAAACTGGATTAACATATGAGGATTTGTTTCATCACAAATTACTGTCTTAAAAACGATATCATAACATCCATTATAAAATTTTGGCATATCTTAACCTCCTCACCTTCATCTTAGTGAAAAAGATCTTGATTTCCTTTTTTCATCTTATTTCTTATCCAATAATTGCTTTAAAAACTGACCTGTATAACTAGACTCTACATTAGATACTTCTTCTGGAGTTCCAGTCGCTATTATAGTACCGCCTCCATCTCCACCTTCAGGACCTAAATCAATAATATAATCTGCTACCTTAATAACATCTAAATTATGTTCAATAACTAGTACTGTGTCTCCATTATCAACAATACGATTTAAAATCACAAGCAATTTTTTTATATCATCACTATGGAGCCCTGTTGTTGGTTCATCTAAAATAAATAAACTCTTTCCTGTTGGCTTTTTCTGCAACTCTTTGGCAAGCTTTACTCTACCTGCTTCTCCTCCTGACAATGTTGGAGACCCTTGGCCGAGTTTAATATAAGACAAACCTACATCAGATAGCATTTGTAATTTACTTTTGATTTTAGGAAAATTTTCAAAAAAATCTAGTGCTTCTTCTACCCGCATTTCTAATACATCATAAATGTTTTTCCCTTTGTATTTAATCTCCAAAGTTTCCTTATTGTATCTTGTTCCACCACAAACTTCGCAGGGAACATAAACATCTGGTAAAAAGTGCATTTCAATTTTTTTTACGCCATCTCCCCAGCAAGCTTCACAACGTCCTCCTTTGACATTAAATGAAAACCTACTCTTGTCATACCCTCTTAATTTGGCTTCTTTGGTTTCTGTAAATACATCTCTAATTTCATCAAATACACCCGTATAAGTTGCAGGATTACTTCTTGGAGTTCTTCCAATTGGAGTTTGCGAAATATCAATCACTTTATCAATATGTTCTAATCCTTTTACTGCTTTATGTGCGCCTGGTTTTTCTTTCACACGATATAAATTATTAGAAACCACTTTATATAAAATTTCATTCACTAATGTAGATTTCCCACTTCCAGATACTCCTGTTACACAAGTAAGTGTCCCTAATGGAATTTTAACATTAATGTTTTTTAAATTATTTTCTGTTGCGCCTTTTACTTCTAAAAACTTTTTATTGCCTTTTCTTCTCTTGAGAGGAATTTCTATTTCTTCTTTACCTGATAAATATTTGCCTGTTAAACTATTTGGATTTTTCATCACTTCTTCTGGAGTACCTTCTGCCATAACTTGTCCTCCATGCAAACCTGCTCCAGGGCCAATATCTACTAAATAATCACATGCTAACATTGTATCGGTATCATGTTCTACAACAATTAAAGTATTTCCTAAATCCCTCATTTCGAGTAGGGAATGAATCAATCTTTGATTATCCCTTTGATGTAAACCAATACTAGGTTCATCTAAAACATATAATACACCTGTTAAACGAGAACCAATTTGTGTAGCCAAACGAATTCGCTGTGCTTCTCCTCCTGATAATGTTCCTGCATTTCTCGCTAATGTTAAATATGAAAGTCCAACATTAGTTAAAAATTGTAATCGAGAATTAATTTCTTTCACAATTAGATTAGAAATTTCTGTTTGTTCTTTACTTAATTTTAAATTTTGAAAAAACTTATATAAATCGCCAATACTCATAAGTGTCATTTCATAAATATTTTTGCCTCCAACCAAAACAGATAATACAGAAGCATCTAATCTTGCACCCTTACAAGTTGGACATACTGATTCTGTCATATATTGTTCTATCCATTCTCTACTCCATGCACTTTTTGTTTCAATATAGCGTCGTTCTAAATTCGTAATAATCCCTTCATAATAGTTTTTTGTTTTTCTTGTATTTCCTGTTTTTGATGTGTAATGAAATTCTAAAATATCTTTAGAACCATATAAAATAATATCCAATGCTTCTCGTTTCAATTCTTTAATGGGACAATCCATATCAATATGATAAAAATCACAAACAGTGTTTAATTCTGTATAAGTAATATTATAAGTATCATCAATATTAATTGCTTTAATTGCACCTTGATGAATACTTATATTTTTATCTGGTATGATCAAATCTTCATCTAACTTATATTTAATTCCTAATCCTTTACAATCAGAACAAGCTCCATAAGGTGCATTGAATGAAAACATTCTAGGCTCTAGCTCAGGTAATGAAAAGTCACAATCTGGGCAGGCGTAAGATTCACTCATAACAATTTCTTCTCCACCAATGACATCAATGACAACTTTTCCTTTGGAAAGTTTAGAGGCAATTTCGATTGATTCATATAAACGACTCCTGATTTCATCTTTCATAATCAAACGATCGATAATAACTGCAAGATTATGTTTTTTATTTTTTTCAAGTTCAATGGCATCATTTAAATCATATTCTTCATTGTCAATTCGAATACGCACATAACCGTCTTTTTTGAGACGTTCTAAAGTATCTTTATGAGTTCCTTTTTCTCCATGTACAATTGGACTTAAAACTCTAATTTTAGTACCCACTTCTAAATTCATAATTTGATTAACCATTTCTTCAATGCTCTGGCTAGTGATTGGTCTATGATGGACAGGGCAATAAGGAATTCCTATTCTTGCATATAGCAATCTAAAATAATCATAAATTTCTGTTACTGTTCCAACTGTACTACGGGGATTTTTATTGGTCGTTTTTTGATCAATACTGATAGATGGCGATAATCCCTCAATACTATCTACATCTGGTTTTTCACTTCCACCTAAAAATTGTCTTGCATAAGCACTTAGACTTTCAACATATCTTCGCTGCCCTTCTGCATATATAGTATCAAATGCTAAACTACTTTTACCGCTTCCTGATACACCTGTCATAACGATTAATTTATTTTTAGGAAGTTCAATGGAAATATTTTTTAAATTATTTTCTCTTGCTCCCTTTACTATAATTTTATCCATATATTTTCACCTCAATTGTTTTTTATTATACCATAGGAATTCAATTTTATTCCTTTTTTTGACATACCTAGTATAACATATATCGAACGTTTGTTCAAGATGGGAGCTTAAAAAAATCAGTTTTATTAAATCCCGAATTTTCAAATAAAATATCTATATTATTTCAATGTTTTTTTAACTTATTTTTTGGAACAATTATACAGATTTCTATTTTGTCCTATCGAATGTTATATAAAAATATTTTTTTGCAATGTATTAGCCTTTCCATAAAGTGTTTCTATTCATACACTATATTAGCTTGTTCTAAAAATAGAATAAAGCAAGTGACTGAGGTGATTAAATGCAATTTCAAATAAAATGTTTCAATGAAAGAAGCTTAGAATCCTGTAGAGGTACAGTCTTTATTTATGATGATAAAAAGAAATTAGTTTATCAAAATCAAACAAATAAAAATGGAATTTTAACTGTGAATTTACCATGGAATATTTACAACATAGTGGTTACGTCTAAATGGGGAAAAATATGTAAGCCTGTACTCGTTAATTCACACCTTTGTAATACAGTTCCCTTTTTATTTACCAATCATGCAATACGCCCAGTTACATTCATTTTGACAGATAGTCATTATGAAAATATGCCAATCAAAGAAGGGAGGATTGATTTATGGCGCAACACATAGTTCCAATTACCAATGGAAAAGGAAGTAAAGAAATTGTTGATGGACTTTATAATGTACTTGCAGAAGTAGAAGGCTATGATAATACATCTATCAACCCAAAACAGTTAAATATTACAACAGGTACAAACACTTATAATTTAACAATTTCAGCAAATGGAACTTTAACTTTGCATGTAACCGATGATGGAACAGATATTGGTGTTCCAATAGAAGGTGCGACTTTCTATCGTTGTGATGCGAGTGGAAATCGTTATGGAGCAATGATTGAAACAAATGTTGATGGCGACGCAGTATTCCCATTTGTACCACATGGAGGCACAACACCACCTACTATTTATTTTATTCAAACAGGGTCAGATGGTTCTCATACTTTTGACGATAGTGTACAACAAACAACAATGAATAATCCAACAGCTACAGTACAAATTGAAAATCCTGAAGCGGATACTAGAAACTTCAATATAACAGATGCAAATTACGCAAATCTACCAGTTGGTGATGGTCAACTTACATTAACTGAATAACAAAAATTCCCCTTGTGGGAATTTTTAAATATTCAAATATTGTTTTACAATCTCAATAATATGGGTAACCTCTTGCATTAATTCCTCATAATGTGCATTTATGTATTCAATATTAGAAGCTTTACTTTCCATTTCATGATTGTATGAAAGATTTGCTAATTTAGTAAATCCCAAATATTTTGAATCACTTTTCATAGCATGCACTAATATCGCATAATTATCCATATCTCCTAGTTCTTTATATTTCTTTATATCAGGTATTCTAGTCTCAGATTCTGTTAAGAAATCTTGCAACGTTTCTTCATACATTTCCATATCTCCAAGTAATTCTAAACCATGTGCTACATCAATCCCATTCTTTTTTAATAATTCTACATCTTTCATTCTACTTTTCTCCTTCTTTTTAATTCCATATAAATCTATCAATATAAACTTGTTCACTTACTTATACTGCTTTTCAATGAACTTGATTACCCCCTACAACCATAATTGTAATTTACTTATTCCATAATCTTCCACTTTTATGAAAAGTTGTTATATCAAATCTTTCATTATCCAATTCACTCTGTTATAATTCAACCTATAGCAAAAGTACAACCACAATTGTGATTGTCTTTTTACTTTTGCAAATACTTTTTTAAAATTCTATGCAATTCATTACTATCAATTGGTTTTGGTAAGTAATCATTAAATCCTGATGCAAGATATTCTTCTTTTTTTCCAACAATCGCATCTGCTGTTAAAGCAATTACAGGTGTTTTAAATTTTGAATTTTCTTTTAATTTTTTTAAAGTTTCAATTCCATCCATCTCAGGCATCATTTGATCTAATAGAATTAAATCATATTTCTGATTTTTTTCAATTAAATTTAAACATGCTTGACCACTCATAACTGTTTCCACTTTAACTTGATAAGGTTCCAATAGGCGAGAGGCTACTTTTAAATTTAACTTATTATCATCTACAATAAGCACTTTCTTATTTGGAATAGAAAATGGATTTACTTTTTTTGTTCTTGTTTTATGAATCTCTAAATTACCAATTGGCCTATCATCAATCACTTTTTGTGTAATCGTTACAGTAAATGTAGTTCCAGTCTCTTCAACACTTTCAACTTCTAACTCACCTTTCAATAGCTCAATTAATTTTTTTACAATTGATAAACCTGTATTAGAAGTATTTGATTGCGCTATAATTTCATCTAATTTTTCTTCCGACATTCCCATACCTGTATCTTCTATAGAAATTTTCAAAACTACATTAGAATTTTTCTTTACTCCTGTTGCTTTTAAAGTAACTGTTCCAAGATCAGTAAATTTGACTGCATTATCCATTAAGTTATTCAATATCTGTCTTAATTTACTACTATCCCCTAATACTGTCACAGGAATATTCTCATCTATCTCTGTTTCAATTCTAATTTTTTTCTTACCAACTCTTTCTTTTCCTACATTGATTACATCTTTTAAGAGTTTAGCAACATTGTATTCCTTTTCTTGTAATTCTAAAACACCTTTTTCCACTTTGGATATATCTAAAATACCGTCAATAATTTCAAGTAAATTATTACTTGCACTATTAATATTTTCTAAGTCTTCTCTTACGACTGTTGAAAGTTTTTCTTCTAAAGCAGATTCTGATAAACCAATAATTGCATTCATTGGTGTTCTAATTTCATGAGACATTACGGCTAAAAATTCAGATTTAGAAGCATTGGCTTTTTCTGCTTCCTTTAACGCATTTTGTAACATTGTGTTTTGCCTACGCATATATTCAGCATCTTCTGTTACATTTTTTGTTAAAATTGTCACTTTGGTTTCTCCCTGACTGACAATAAAGAAAGCTGTACTCTCTAACCATATCATATCCTCATTTTTTTGTACACGATAACGAACAGATACAGGTTCTAAATCTTCCCCTTCTGTAATTTCTTTCAAATGTTCATATGAAAATATATTTAATACTTTTTCTCGATCTTCTTCGATTACATAGTGATGAATCATCTCTGGAAATACTGTTTCAAATTTTCCCGTTTGATGATTTCCCAAATAAATTGCATCCTCTTTTAACTTACGATATTCCATTTCACCTGATAATAAGTCAATATTCATTTCCATATCATATGAAATAGATGTAATTTGATTGAGTTGTTGTTCTCTTGCTTTGATATCTTTTGTTTGTGTTACAAGTAAATGTTGACGATCATGTTCTTGTGTAACGTCTGAGACTAAAATGACATCATATTGAACATCTTTTTCCCAAAAAGGATAAATTTTGATTTTAAGCCATCTTGTATGTTGATATAAAGGATTGTGATAAGAAAACATTTGAGTAATGTATTCAGAATTTCCATTCCAGCTTCTCAATTCATTTTGTACTACTGGAACTTGAAAAATTTCTGTAATGATATCTGTTTCTGAACGTGTTCCTTGTATTTCCTTTAATCCCAATACTTCAAATACATTTTGGGTAATATAAATTAAACTTCTTCGATCATGCTCACACATCATATAGATTGTATCGGAATTTCGAATTAAAGTTTGAATAAGTTTATCACGGTTTCCTTCTTTACTTTTTTTTGTAAATGAAAGTACAATTACTAGTATAAGTGTCATAATTAAAGCAGTCCAAAACGCCCATTCTCTGCCTATTGTTATATTCAGTAGCATATTTTAATTCTCCTTTTTATCTCTACTATAAATTATATTCTAAATGTGTCATTTATGTCAAGGTAAAAAAATGTTGTCAATTCTAAGTGATATCCTTAGAATTCAAAATATAAAATACCAAAAAGAACTAATACATTCCTATATAGAAAATGCAAAATTAAATTTTATAGCTACTATAAATGAAAGGAAAAAATATTTTCTTTTGAGGTATAATAGCATTCTTACTGCATAAAGAAAACTTTTTAAAGAAGTCATTTTGGTATATTTTATTTTTGAATAGGTTTCAAAAAATACGCTAGCTATCAAACCTTAAAAGAAAATATTTTATATCCAAAATTTTCATTTCATAAACCACATTTCTCTCTTCTCACTTGATTGGAATTTAAATTCAAAAAGAAAAAGACTTATTAAGTCTAATCCATTAATTCTTGCTCTAATGCTTCTAGTGGTTCATCCTTTGTATAAGGTACTTCTAGTTTATAATCTACATCACGATATTCTTTTGCACCTGTTCCTGCAGGAATCAATTTACCGATAATGACATTTTCCTTTAATCCATTTAAATGATCAACTTTACCATGAATTGCAGCATCTGTTAAAATACGAGTTGTCTCTTGGAAAGATGCCGCTGATAAGAAGGAATCTGTTTCTAAAGATGCTTTCGTAATTCCTAGTAATACAGGTCTACCAGTAGCAGGACGTTTTCCTTCAAGAATTAAGTTTTTATTTACCTCTGTAAATTCATTGATATTTACCATAGTTCCTGGCAAGAATAAAGAATCACCAGAATTTACAATTTTAATACGAGAAATCATACGTTTTGCCATTACCTCAACGTGTTTATCACTTACATCAACACCTTGAGAACGGTAAACTTTTTGAATTTCTAATAAAATATATTGTTGTACTGTAATTGGATCTGTTACAACCAATAATTCTTTTGGACTAATCGCACCATGTGTTAAACGTTGTCCTGACACCACTTCTTCTCCCTTTTCAACTGCAAGTTTAGAGCCATAATTAGATGTATGTTTCTTTGTCTCTGCATCATTTTGAACAGAAATTACAAACTTTCCATTTTCTTCTTCAATCTCTTTTACAACACCATTAATTTCAGAAATGGTGGCTTTTCCTTTTGGATTACGTGCTTCAAACAATTCTTGTACACGAGGAAGACCTTGTGTAATATCATCTCCACCAGCAACTCCACCTGTGTTGAATGTACGCATAGTTAATTGTGTACCAGGCTCTCCAATCGATTGTGCAGCCATAATTCCTACTGCTTCACCAATCTCTACGATTTGACCTGTTGCTAAATTACGACCATAACAGTAACGACATACGCCATGATCATTTTTACAGGTAAGTACTGTACGAATTGGTACTTTGGTAATACCTGCATTTATAATTTTATCTGCCAATTGTTCTGTAATATAAGTATTACGTTCTGCAATCACTTCTTTTGTTTCTGGATGAATAACTTTCTTATTGGTATAACGGCCAACAATACGATCTTGTAATGACTCTATTAAAGTCCCATCTGTATTATAGAAAGCTTCTACAACAACACCTTGTTCTGTACCACAATCATTTTCTTTGACAATAATATCTTGCGCTACATCTACCAAACGTCTAGTTAAGTATCCAGCATCTGCTGTTTTTAAAGCCGTATCAACTGCACCTTTTCTAGCACCATGGGTTGATAAGAAGAACTCACTGATGGTTACCCCTTCACTAAAGTTCGATAATACTGGTATTTCTTCTGATTTACCATTTGGTTTACTAAAAAGACCTCTCATACCAACTAATTGTGTTAAAGACCCTATATCTCCACGTGCTTTAGAATCAATCATCATAGAAACTGAGTTCTCTCTATTATTTTTTACCCATTCTTCTAAGTCTTTTGAAACTTCTGTTTTCGCATTTGACCAAATTTCAATTACTTTATTATAACGTTCGTCATCTGTAATCAATCCACGCTTGAATTGCTTATTCACTTGATCTACCATTGCTTGACATTTCGCAACAATTTCATCTTTCTTCTCACTCTCTTTGATATCATCGATTGAAATAGAGATTCCAGATAATGTAGAATATTTAAAACCTAAGTCTTTTAATTTATCCAACATAATTGATGTTTCAGTTGTTTGATATCTCTTATAAATTTGTGCAATTAATTTACTAAATACACCTTTATTAAACGGCCTTACAAGTGGCATTTTAGCAATTTCTTCTGGGATATTCAATCCTTGATCAATCAAGTATTTCTTAGGTGTAATTCCCTCTATATTTTCATCAGTTCCTTCATTGATATATTGGAATGTATCAGGGAAAATTTCGTTGAAAATAATTTTACCTGGTGTTGTTACTAAATATTTATCTGCATAGGTATCTGGAAATATTTTATGTCTAAATCCTTTTATTGGTAAAGCAATACGAGTATGAAGTGTAACTTCTCTTCTTTCATATGCCATTAAAGCTTCATTGGTATTTTTAAATACTCTTCCTTCCCCTGGAAGTGCAGCCTTTTCTATGGTTAAATAATAATTTCCAAGTACCATATCTTGCCCTGGTGTAACAATTGGCTTTCCATCTTTAGGGGATAAAATATTGTTAGCACCTAGCATTAAAACCCTTGCTTCTGTTTGTGCTTCTGTACTAATTGGTACATGGACTGCCATTTGATCTCCATCAAAGTCTGCGTTGAAAGCTGCACATACAAGTGGATGTAAGCGAATTGCTCTACCACCAATTAATTTTGGCTCAAACGCTTGAATACCAAGTCTATGAAGTGTAGGTGCACGGTTTAACATAACAGGATGTTCTTTGATTTTTTCTTCTACAATATCCCACACACGTTCATCTTGATTTTCAATCATACGTTTTGCTGCTTTAATGTTAGATGCTATTTCTTTGGATACTAAACCATTGATTACATGTGGTTTAAATAACTCTAAAGCCATTTCTTTTGGAAGGCCACATTCATACATCTTTAATGTTGGTCCTACCACAATTACAGAACGACCAGAATAGTCTACACGCTTTCCAAGTAAGTTTTGACGGAAACGCCCCTGTTTTCCTTTCAACATACTAGATAAAGATTTTAATGGTCGATTTCCAGCTCCTGTAATATTACGTCCACGTCTACCATTATCAAATAAAGCATCCACTGCTTCTTGTAGCATACGTTTTTCATTTTGAATAATGATAGAAGGTGCACCTAATTCCATTAATTTTTTAAGACGATTATTACGATTGATAACACGTCTATATAAATCGTTTAAGTCTGAAGTTGCAAACCTTCCACCATCTAATTGAATCATTGGTCTTAATTCAGGTGGAATAACAGGAAGTGCATCTAAAACCATCCATGAAGGTTTGTTTCCTGATTCTAAGAAAGCAGATAGTACATCCAAACGTTTGATTAAACGAACACGTTTTTGACTAGCTGAATCTTTAATTTCTTCGATTTCTGCCTTAATCGTTTCAACTTCTTTTTCTAAATCTACTTGTTCTAACAATTCTTTAATGGCTTCTGCGCCCATTCCTACACGGAACGTATTTCCATATTTTTCGTAATATGCTCGATATTCTTTATCACTGATCGTTTGCTTTTTCTCTAATGGTGCAGCTCCTGGATCTAATACAACATAGGAAACAAAGTACAATACTTCTTCTAAGTCCCTTGGTGACATATCTAAGACAAGTCCCATACGAGATGGTACACCTTTAAAAAACCAAATGTGAGAAACAGGTGTTGCAAGTTCAATATGTCCCATACGTTCACGACGTACTTTAGAACGTGTTACTTCAACACCACAACGATCACATACAATATTTTTATAACGTAATCGTTTATATTTTCCACAAGAACACTCATAGTCTCTTGTAGGTCCAAATATTTTTTCGCAAAACAATCCATCACGTTCTGGTTTCAGTGTACGATAGTTTATCGTTTCTGCTTTTTTCACTTCTCCACGTGACCACTCTCTGATTTTTTCAGGAGAAGCTATGGCAATTCTTAACCCTTCAAAGTTATTCGCATCCATTAGTCTTCATCCCCTTCCATATCTGTTTCATTAAAGAAGCCTTCATCGGATAAATCATCTAATGAGTCTTCATAAAATTCATCTTCTTCCATTTCATCTACTTCTTCTACCTCAGCAGTTTCCTCTTCAGAGATTTGTTCTTCAGGTAAAGAAAGGCCTACACTTGAAAGATAGTTTTCTTCTTCATCATCTTCAATTTCTTTCAAATCCACATATTTTCCTTCTCTATCCAAGATACTAATATCTAATCCTAATGCTTGGAATTCTTTAATTAATACACGGAAACTTTCTGGTACCCCAGAGGCAGGTATTGGATTTCCTTTTACTAAAGCTTCATATACTTTAACACGCCCTACCACATCATCCGATTTGATTGTAATCATTTCTTGTAATACATGTGCTGCTCCATATGCATATAATGCCCATACTTCCATTTCTCCAAAACGTTGCCCACCAAATTGTGCTTTTCCACCTAATGGTTGTTGCGTAACTAATGAATATGGTCCTGTTGAACGTGCATGCAATTTATCATCAACCATGTGATGCAATTTAATCATATACATTACACCCACACTGATTCGGTTATCAAATGGCTCTCCTGTACGTCCATCATATAAAACTGCTTTCCCATCTTCATCTAAACCTGCTTCAGTTAATGCTTCGACAATTTCTGTTCTAGTGGCTCCATCGAAAACAGGAGTTGCAACATAGATTCCAAGCTGTTTTGCCGCCATTCCCAAATGCATTTCTAAGATTTGTCCAATGTTCATACGTGATGGTACTCCAAGTGGATTTAATAAGATATCAACTGGCTTACCATTGCTTAAATATGGCATATCCTCTTCTGGTAAGACAAGAGAGATTACACCTTTATTTCCATGACGACCTGCCATTTTATCTCCAACAGATATTTTACGTTTTTGCGCGATATAAACACGTACTACTTTTGATACGCCTGCTGGTAATTCATCAGTATCTTCTTTGGTAAATATTTTTACATCATGAACAATTCCTTCCCCACCATGTGGAACTCTTAGGGAAGTATCTCTTACTTCTCTTGTTTTTTCTCCAAAAATTGCATGCAACAATTTTTCTTCACTCGTTAATTCTGCCATTCCTTTTGGTGTTACTTTTCCAACTAGGATATCATCATCTTTCACTTCTGTTCCAATACGAATAATTCCATTTTCATCTAAATTTTTACGAGATTCTTCTCCTATATTTGGAATATCTCTAGTTAATTCTTCTGGCCCTAATTTGGTATCACGACATTGAATTTCATAATCCTCAATGTGAATGGATGTATAGACATCGTCTTTTACCAAACGTTCATTTAGAATTACCGCATCTTCATAGTTATAACCATTATAGTTCATGAATGCAACTGTTACATTCTTTCCTAAAGCCATTTCACCTTGTTCTGTAGATGGCCCATCCGCAATGACCTGATCTTTTTTAATAGAATCACCAAGTTTTACAATTGGCACTTGATGATAACAAGTTCCTGCATTACTTTCTTCATAGCCATTTAAATAATAGGTATCCATTCCGCCTAAAGTTTTAACAAGTATTTTTCTTGCATCTACATAGTCAACAATTCCATCAGCTTTGGCAATGACAACTGCACCTGAATCTCTTGCAGCAATTGCTTCTACACCTGTTCCTACAAGTGGTGCTTCTGCTTTCAATAGTGGAATTGCTTGCCGTTGCATGTTCGCACCCATCAAGGCACGTTTTCCATCATCATGTTCTAGGAATGGAATTCCTGATGTTGTGATAGACACTACTTGTTGTGGAGAAACATCGGTATAATCCACTTTTTCTTTTTCAACAATAATCGTATCTCCATGGTAACGAACTGGTACTCGCTCATCTATAATAGTATTATTTTCATTTACTTTTACAGTTGCCTGTGAAATGTAATAGTCAAGTTCTTCATCTGCTGTCATATAAACAATTTCATCCGTCAAAACAGAGCCTTTTACTTTACGATATGGTGTCATAATGAATCCATAATCATTTACTCTTGCATAACTTGCAAGTGAAGTAATTAACCCAATGTTTGGTCCTTCTGGTGACTCTATTGGACAAAGCCTTCCATAGTGTGATGGATTTACATCACGTACTTCCATTCCTGCTCGATCTCTCGATAAGCCACCTGGCCCTAATGAAGAAAGTCTTCTTTTATTTGTTAACTCAGCTACTGGGTTTGTTTGATCCATGAATTGTGACAATTGACTACTTCCAAAAAATTCTTTAATGGATGCAGTTAATGGTCTAATATTAATTAATGATTTTGGAGTTACCTCAGTAACTTCTTGTGTACTCATACGATCTCTAATAACTCTTTCAATTCGACTAATTCCAATTCTAAATTGATTTTGTAAAAGCTCTCCTACTTGACGTACACGACGATTTGATAAATGATCAATTTCGTCAAAGTTTCCAATACCTTCTAGTAAATTTAAATAGTATGACACTGATGCATAAATATCAGAAATGGTTAAACGTTTGATATCAATGGTTTGATCATTACCAATAATTGAAATAATTTGTTCTGGATTATTTTTAGAGAATACTTTAATTTCTTGTACTCGATTATAAGTATCTAGTTCTGTATTGATTAAAACTTCTTTTATTCCATAACCTTTTTCTAAAACTGGTTTTATAGATTCTAGTATATCCTTTGTAAGGATAGTTCCCTTTTCAACCATTACTTCTTTTCCATCTTTGATTGTTTCTGCCAATGTACAGCCTAACAAACGATCTGCTACGTTTAATTTTCTATTAAACTTATAACGCCCTACTTTAGCTAAATCATAACGGAAGGCATCAAAAAATCTTGTAATTAACTGATTCTTGGCACTATCTAAAGTAGATGGTTCCCCTGGTCTTAATTTTGAATGAATATCAATTAAAGCTTCATCGGTATTTTTATTAGAATCTTTATGAATTGTATTTTCGATATATTTATTTTCTCCAAACAAATCCATAATATCTTGATCACTAGATAAACCAATTGCTCTTAAAAGAGTAGTAATTGGGACTTTTCTAGTACGATCAATACGTACATAAATAACATCTCTTGCGTCTAGTTCATATTCTAACCATGTTCCGCGTGTTGGTATAATTTGACTCGTAATTACTTTTCTACCATTTTTATCAATTTCTTTTCCAAAGTACACACTTGGAGAACGAACTAATTGAGATACAATTACACGTTCTGCCCCATTAATAACAAATGTACCTGATTCGGTCATAATTGGCATATCACCTAGGTAAATATCTTGTTCTTTAACCTCACCTGTTTCATGATTAAAAAGTCTTGCTTCTACTTTTAAAGGCGCTGCATAAGTTGCATATCTTTCTTTGCATCCTTTAATAGAATATCTTGGTTCTTCAAAAGAATATTCTCCAAATTCTAATGATAAATTCCCTGTAAAACTTTCCACAGGAAAAACATCATCAAAAACTTCTTTGATACCCTCTTGTATAAACCAATCATATGATTTTTTTTGAATTTCGAGTAAGTTTCCTAATTCAATTGCATTTTTTGTTTTCGCATAATTTCTTCTTTCGCGATAATCCCCAAATTTTTTTACTGTATAAGCCATGTTTCACCCCTATATACCTATATTTGCAAAAGAACATAAACTTAAAATTAAGTATATGTGTCAATTTATAATTCTATCAAAGTTAATTCAAGATGTCAATTGTTTCCATTTTATTAATGAATTATTTTTTAATAATTTGTTATTGTTTTTAGTCTATTTTAATTACTAATTTCTCTATTTTAAAATTTTATTAATGTTTTTTCCAAAGAATTTCTTATAAATAAAATAATATCAATGTAAATAGTAATATTTTCTTATTTGGGAGGCTGACCGTCCCCAAACCCCTGTCTAACTGGTTTTAAGAAGTCGAGCACCGATGCCAGTCCACGAACTAGACGAAGCCTCGTCGAAATACCAAAACCACAAGCCACAAAGCAAACCATCACGCCACAGACCGCCGACAAAAGCTGTTCGATTTCCCAATTGTGACCAATAATAATCTGCAATATGTGTATTGCTTGTTCCATTTGTTTCTATTGGTAATGCAATTAATGGATTGTTTGCATCATACCCCAATTTCGATATCCAATTTTCTTTTGTTTTTGCATTCACATACCCTATTGGTTTGTAACACCCATCAAATCTATCGGATTCATATTGAGTTTTGTCATAACAAATGTATACTTGATAATCTTTGATATTGATTCCATCTACAAATTGCCATATATTTCCAAAGATA
>CAOJDP010000002.1 GCA_948433085.1 uncultured Caryophanales bacterium | reverse complement strand
CGCAGGATTTTAAGTCCTGTGCGTCTACCAATTTCGCCACTCAGGCACGATGGTGTCCCGTACAGAATTCGAATCTGTGACCCTTTGATTAAAAGTCAAATGCTCTACCGGCTGAGCTAACGGGACATATTATTAAAAATGGCTGCCTCGGCTAGATTCGAACTAGCGCAATGCCACAGTCAAAGTGTGGTGCCTTACCGCTTGGCTACGAGGCAATTTCGTGGTGGAGGGAGATGGATTTGAACCATCGAACCCGAAGGAACAGATTTACAGTCTGCCGCGTTTGACCACTTCGCTACCCCTCCAGATATGGTGCCGAAAACAGGAATCGAACCCGTAACCTACTGATTACAAGTCAGTTGCGCTACCAATTGCGCCATTTCGGCAAAAAATATGGTGGGCGATGTAGGACTCGAACCTACGACCCCCTGCTTGTAAGGCAGGTGCTCTAACCAACTGAGCTAATCGCCCATGTACTGGACGTAATTAACTATATCATTTTCACAGTTATTTGTCAATAGAATTTATTTTATTTTTCATTTTTTGAGCATTTTTTAAGTTTTGATCAATCCAAATAGGTAATTTATACGCTAAAGTACGAAACCCTGTTTTCGTTTCAATCACACGTTTTCTGTTTCTTTTTTGTCCTTCACGATACAAAATATGTTTAATACTTAATTTCATTTGATGGTTTTCTTCACTGATTTCTAATATCTTTACATTTATTATTTCCCCTAAAGAAACAAAATATGCAGGATCTCTTACAAAAGAATCTGATACCTCAGATATATGTATAAGACCGTTGTAACATTCGTCTATACGAATAAATATACCATATGGCTCTATTCCACTTACTGTTCCTTTGACTATCTGCCCTTTTTCATATTTCGACATAGGCTACACCTCTTTACCATTATACCATACTTTTTTTCAATACAAAAAGTATTTACGAATGTCTAAGAATTTTGTATAATGAAATTAGGTGAGTTTATGAAAAACATTGAAGATAAAATTAAAGAAGTAATTGATACACTACGACCTTTTCTAATCAATGATGGAGGGAACATTGAATTCGTTAAATATGAAAATAATATTGTTTACATTCAAATGATGGGTGCCTGTTCTAATTGTGAAATGTTAGATCTTACGTTAAAAGAGGGCATTGAAGTAGCAATAAAAGAAGAAGTTCCTGAAGTAAAAGAAGTAATCAATTTAAAAGACATGGCATAAATGGTAAGTATTTAAATTTAGAATTCAATTTGTGTTGAATTTTTTTATTGTAATACTTAAAATTTTTGTTGTAACAATAAATAACTTTGAAACGATACCACAATCTAAATTAAATTTATACAATTTTAATAATTTAGACGAAGCATAGTGAAAAGCTTGCACCCTAACTTTACCGATTCAATTTATCTTATTGCAATTTACCTTTTATAAATCAGGATTATACCCTCTATCCAAAATATGCTTATTCAGAAAAAAATATGTCATCAATAAAATTATTTTTATGGATAAGTTCTTCTAAATACAGCCATTCAAAATTTTTATTATACTTGGTTTAGGCTTTTTTCAACCATTCAATATCAGGTAGTGAAATTCGTTGTAATAAAAATAAATATATTTTTTTTAATAATTGTTCGTACTGTGGAGCACGTTCAATTATGTGTAATAATTGTTTTTCATCCTTATTATGATTTATAATGTCTTCATAGAGATCAAAATAAAAAGACGGATAAAACATACGAACAAAAAACATAAAATACTCATAATTTGTTAACTGATTTGTAGTCAAATAATACTCGATATCACTCCATATATCGCCATTCGTAATAAAAGATTCCTTAAAATATTCACAGACATCTCTTATTTTTAAATCTATAATAAATGAAAGAGGATTATATAAATCAAACAATGTCTGCGTTCTTTTAATGCGCTTATGAGAAACAACAAAATTCTTGTAGTCTAATGTAGATTGCCCTAGCAAACTAATACCTGTTTCTGCAATTCCAACAAAATAACTAAAACTCTCACGTATCGTTGGATGACTTTTCCCAAATTGATTTACTTGGTATTCAAAATAATCAATTTTCTCACTCCATAGTTTCCCCCAATGATCACGACGAATCTCATTTGAGTAGTTAACATTCATTGTCATTGTGGAAAATTGAATAATATGTTCCAGTGTAATTTTTTCTTCCATTGCATAATAACTTTTTAATAACACATATGGAATTCCATTTACATAAGTTAATACTTTCTGTTCTGCATTTAAAACAATCTGATGACAGTAAATTCCCTGATTTAGCATTTGAACACTTAAATTGTATAATGTATCCACATAGCCTAAATCTCCGTCATAGGGAGAAAAAGCATAATAGACATTCTGAATTACAAACTTATAAACTCCTGCATTTTGGTGAATGTTGTCAATCGTTAAATGATAATAATATTGCAATGCATTTTTCATATATTCACCTCTATATAACTTATGTAAACGCAAACAAAAAAAGACTATTCGTCTTTGGTAATTAAATCTTTTAACGCTTGATACTTTATACGGTATTGTAATAATTGTTTTTTGAGTAACTCGTTTTCTTGTTGCAATTTTTGAATTGTTATTTTATCTCTCAATTCTTTTTCTATATTCTCACGTTTTCCTTCTTTTAAAATAGCAGCATCTACTTTTGGAATTGTTGGCTCAACTTTATTTGAAACAGGAACAACTGGTTGAATTGGCATATCTATTTTTGACGATGCTTGCTTTAAAGTTGAATTCTGAATTGGAGTAATTCCAGATTCATTTGAAACTTTAGCAACCTCTTTTAATTTACCCACTTCACTTTTTTCATTGTTCGATTCAACTGATTTTTCAATTATCCTATCTCCACTTAAAATTTCAACCAATGACTCAGATAATTTGAAACTTCTTGCCTCTAATACTTTTAGTTCATGAATAAAACCATCTTCTAGATCTACAAAACTTTGAATCTGTCCTCGCTTTAACTCTTTTAGCATTTGCTTTACAATCATCTGCATTTTTTCCCATTCTTGATCAGTAGAAAGTGTTTTTGCAACAGGTCTCCCCAATTCCTCCATTACTTTTACAACATACAATTTTATAAAATCTTTTTCATCCTTTTCCCCAAAAGTATAAATTAAATAGTCATCATTTTGACATTTAAAATATCTTACTAACTCGGAATCTATTTTTTTGTTTTTATGATTACGTAAACTTATTTTCTTCACACTATCTTCTCCCTTTATTTTTATATTATAACGAATTTACAATGGTTTATTCAAAATATCGAATTTTCATATGTTCTTTAATTTCTTGTGCCACTGAAATAGCAACAGCTCTTGCCTTTTTTGTTCCCTCCTGTAAAACTTGATCTATCGCCTCAGGATGCTCTAGATAGTAATTACGCTTTTCACGAATTGGCTTTAAAAAAGTGTTCATTTGCTCTATTAATTCTTTTTTGCATGCAACACAACCCCGTAATCCATTTTTACATTCGCTACATACCGTTTCTAAATGATTTAAATTTACCAATTTATGATAATAGAATACCATACATACATCAGGATTTGCTTGATCGTCTTTTTTTATTTTTTTAGTATCTGTTAATGCCCCCATAATTTTCTTTGCAATCAGTTCCTCACTATCAGAAAGAAATATTGCATTTCCCAAACTTTTTCCCATTTTTTCATTTCCATCTAATCCCTTAATTCTTGGAGTATCACTTAACATCGCTTCAGGTTCCACAAGAACTTCTCCATAAATATGATTAAATTTACGAACAATTTCCCGACACTGTTCCAATAAAGGAAGTTGATCTTCTCCAACTGGAATTAAAGAGCCACGAAAAGCGGTAATATCCGCAGCTTGACTGACTGGATACCCTAAAAAACCATAAGTAATACTTTCTCCATTCTCTCCAAATAATTCCCTTTTCTGCTTCATCTCTGCTTTTACAGTTGGATTTCGGTAAAGCCTTGAAATAGTGACAAGATTGGAATAAAACACCGTTAATTCTGCAATTTCAGGCACCATAGATTGAATAAAGATTGTTGTTTTTTCAGGATCGATTCCACAAGATAAAGCATCAATTGCTAATTCCCGAACATTTTTATTGACCTTTTCTGGTTGGTTAAAATTATCCGTCAATGCTTGCACATCAGCAATTTCTAAATAAAATGGCAACCCATTTTCTTGCAATTTTTTCCAAGTCTGTACAGCACCAAAATAATGTCCCAAATGTATATTACCTGTTGGCCTAATACCTGTTAAAATTGTTTTTTCTTTCACTATTTTCACCTACTCTTTGCTTTTAGTATATCATATATTTTATTTTATGGAAATATATATTTCTACTTATCAAATTTAACAAATCATTTACTATTTCTAGTATAAAAGATTAAATCAAACTTTTTCCACTCCATTTAGTAAGAAAAACTAAGGATTGACCCTTAGTGTATTGTTCCCCCAAAGTTAGCGTATTTTTTCTTTTCTTCCATCATATATTCTGTAATATTGGTTTCAATTTCTGACAAAGCTTCTTTTTGGATATTAGATAAAAATACAACTTCTTTTGCTGTATCAATAGAAATCTTTCCCCATACAAGTCCCATATTTACCTTTAAGTCATTAAATAAATCTGGTGTTATAGATACGAAGAAGTAACCAAATAACAAACGTTTTTGTGCAAAAATCAATCTACGATTTGTTAATACACATACATAACTAGTGATAATATCTAAAGGATTATTATTCTTTTGTGCAACAAAAACATACAATATTTTTTCACCAGGATTTAAATGTTTTTCTATTACTTTGGAATGTTCTTTTATGCGCCATGCGATTGTGAGTGGATAACGTTTTTTAAATAATTTGGCTTGTTTATATATGTCAGTTTCCATATTGTTCCTCTATCCTATATAGCCATTATTTCTAAGAAAAGATTCATATTCACTCGCTACAACTTTAGAAATCTGGCTTACAATTTTACCATTCTCAATTACCATTAAAATTGGATAAACTGGTTGACTGGTAAAGCCTACCATATTTAAAAATTCAATATAAGCTTCATTGGTACCTATTTCTGCAATATCCATATAAGAAATTTCTAATGGATGTGTTTGTATAAGCTTCTTTAAAAGAATTCTTGCTTCCACACTTTCTTCTCCTGTTTCTCCAATCATGACTAACTTTCTTTCCCCACTGTTCCATATATTTTGAAACGCCTCATAGGTAAGATATTGAAAAGCTAGCGTTGCATCCTCAGGAATAAGTCCATGTTTTTTAAAAAGTTCAAACACAACATTTTCATCTGCATAACCATTTAATTCTCCAATAATTTCTCCATTCTTGGTAATAGCAATATAGGGTGTTCCAAAATTGGCAGGTAGTACATTAAATTTTTTTAATATTTTATTCATTTGGCTATTATTGTATTGGTCTGTATTAATATTATAATAGGATAATTGATACTCTTCTTTTAGTTCATCTGTGATTGGCTTTAACAAAAGACAATAATGACAAGTTGGTCTTGATAAATAGAATATTTGTGTTTCATTGGCTTGTTTTTTTTCATCAATTTCTTTTAATAGCGCTTTTATTTTGTGGTTATCTATCAAACAAATTCCAATTATTAATACAACAATTCCAACTATAATCCCTAACATAATATATAATTTTTTCTTTTCACCCATGTCATATACACCTTCCTTTTTTCATGTTCACTCTAGAGTTTATTCCTCTCTCAATAGTTAAATTATACAATATTTTCTTTTACCTTTCAATATTTTCTTTGTATTACATCAATTAGAGTCTATCTCTTGATATTTTGACGCAAATAAATCTTTTTCGTCTTCTGCTTCCTCTTCTATCACTTCTATTTTTGGTAGTTCTTCTAAACTAGATAGTCCGAAATAATCTAAAAAATCCTTGGTAACACCATATAGTATAGGTCTACCTGGAGCATCGGATTTTCCAATTTCCTTAATGAGGCCTTTGGAAAGCAATCTGCGAACAATATGACTACTACTAATACCTCTAATTTCATCCACATTCACTCTGGTAATTGGCTGATTATACGCAATAATTGCAAGCGTTTCAAGAGCTGCTTGACTCAGTAAACTGTCATCTTCCTTTTCGACTAACTTTTGATAATACACTCTATGTTCTTTTTTTGTGGTAAGTTTTAAATGATTCCCTAAAGCACTTAATCGTATACCTCTTTCTTCTTTTACATAACTGTCCTGTAACTCTTGTAATAAAGACACGAATGTTTTTTGATCTACTTCTAAAATAGACATTGCTTGATCCATTGATAACCCATCTTCTCCTACTACAAATAAGAGCCCTTCTAATACTGCCGCTAGATTCATCTCAATCCCTTTCCTTTAATGATAAAAAAATTTTACTAAAGTTATTTTCTTGTTTAATTTCTAATTCTTGTTTTTTTGCTAAATCTAAGATAGATAAAAAAGTTACAACCACATAATCTTTCGTAACTACCTCAAACAATTCTTCAAATCCCACTTTTTTCTTTTTATATAACAAACTACGAATCTCATTACTCCTTACATGTACAGAATATTCTTTTTTAGTTATTTTAGTATGTATTGGCTTTTCCTCTTGTTTACGATCTAGGAATTTTTGAAAAGCATTCAATAAATCTGAAATATTAATATCTCCAAAATTTAGGGCCTTATTTTCTTCCTTAAACTCTGATAAATTGTTTGGAAGTTTTGTTAAATATTGTTTTCTATTTTGTTCTAGTACTTTAAACTCTGATGTCACCTCTTTATATTGTTTATATTCTAATAATCTTTTAATGAGATTTTCTCTTGGATCTTCTTCATATTCATCTTCTTCTACTTTCTTCTTTGGTAATAGCATAGTAGATTTTATTTCAATTAACTCTGCTGCCATAATCAAATATTCACTGGCAATATTTAAATTCATTTCCTCCATTGCCTCTATATAATCCAAATATTGTTTGGTAATCTGTTCTAATTCGATGTCATAGATATCAATATCAGATGATTTGATTAAATGAAGCAATAAATCCATTGGGCCTTCAAATGCATCGATCATAATTTTATAATCCATAATTCTATCACATCCAATATTTATTCTATCACAATCTGAATTGATTTCCAAGATGAAAGTTGTTACAATACATATAGGTGAAATGAATGAAACAATTTATAATGCGAAATGAATCTTTTGTTTGTGAACATTGTGGAAAAAATGTAGCAAAATCTAATTACACAGCAAGGGATCATTGCCCTTTCTGCTTATACTCCAAACATGTAGATATTAATCCTGGAGACCGATTGAATCCCTGTCATGGATTATTGATTCCTATTGGCATTGAAAAATTTAAACATACTTACAAAATTCTTTACCAATGTGAAAAATGCCTTCAATTACATAAAAACATTGCTTTACAGGATGACGATATGGACTTAATCATCGCATTATCTGTGCATTAAAAAAATGGTTTTTCAACCATTTTTTAATCATTCCTAATCTTTATGTAACAGATTATAGGTTACAAAGAATAGAATGACACCCCCAAAAAATAAACAAATCCATAATACAGGATTGCTTCCATGTTCAACAATCCATCCTTGAAAATCTTTAGATGCTTGATTAATACTATCGAAAATATTTAATATCATATTGATTCACCTGATACCTTTCTAAATGTCTTATGACCTTTCAACAACTTTTTGATTCCATGTGGATGTGAAAAGGCAACTGTTAAAATGCTTTTCTCAATTCCTACAACGATTCCAATACCAAATGTTTCATGTTCCACTTTTTCCCCAATAGAATACGCAACTGAAGAATCAATCATATCTTCTTTATGTACTTGAATTTTTGGTTGTATACGTATTACTTCATCTATTTCTAGATAATCTTCACCAATTTCATCTATAAAACGACTTGGCATATTATAACTCAAATCTCCAAAAATTGTTCTTCTTCTAGCATTGACTAAATGCAAAGTTTGTTTTGCTCTAGTCACTGCCACATAGCAAAGTCTTCTTTCTTCTTCTATTTGTTCTTGATCCATCAAAGAATTATTATGAGGAAAAATTCCTTCCTCAAGTCCTATTAAAAATACATGCTCAAATTCAAGCCCTTTGGCCGAGTGCACTGTCATAAGTGTTACCACTTCTGTATTATTTTTATGTTCTTCAATATCTGAAACAAGGCTAATTTCATTCAAAAAGTCTTCTAAAGATATAATACCACTTTTTTCTTCAAATGTCTTCGTTATTGTCTTAAATTCTTCTAAGTTTTCTAATCGAATGTCTGCCTCCAAAGTCTTTTCACTTTCTAATTCTTCTCTCATTCCCGTTTTCTCTAATATCAAATCTACTAACTCAGTTAAAGAACAATCTACCTTCTGAATCTCTTCTATCAAATGTTTAAATAATAACAATTTACCATCTTGAATTGATTCAAATAAACTTTTCCCTTCAGTCATTGCTTTTTGACTGAGCATTTCTATCGTTTTATTACCAATTCCCCTTTTAGGCACATTGACAACTCTAAGGAAAGATATATCATCATTGGTATTATAAATAAGTTTTAAATAACAAATCAAATCTTTGATTTCTTTTCGATTATAGAAATAAAAACTTCCTACTACTTTATAAGGGATGTTCTCTTTGAGTAGAGCCTCTTCCATATTTCTAGATTGTGCATTCGTTCTATAAAGGATTGCAATTTCTTTTTCTTTAATTCCTTGTTTCAATAATGATGCAATTTCTGTTACCACATAAAAAGCTTCCTCTTTTTCATTGTCTGCTTTATGATATTTAATTTTAATCCCCTCTTCGTTAGAAGTCCATAATTTTTTATCTTTTCTTTGTTTATTATTTTTAATAATATCATTGGCCGCACATAATATATTTTTTGTAGACCTATAATTTTCCTCTAGTAAAATTGTCTTGGTATTTTCAAAATCCTTTTCAAAGTTCAATATATTTTTGTAATTGGCACCTCTCCATGCATAAATTGCTTGAGAATCATCCCCTACTACACAAATATTTTTGTATTTCGCACTAATCATTTTGGTTATAATATACTGTGCTTCATTGGTATCTTGATACTCATCTACTAGTACATATTCATATTTTTCTTGATATTTTTTTAATATTTCAGGATGATTACGAAATAATTCAATTGGTTTCATTAACAAATCATCAAAATCAAATGCATTATTTATTTTTAATTTTCTTTCATATCTTTCATATACTTTTAATACTACTTGTTCATATGCAGTTGCTGCATATTTTTCATATTCCTTTGCATTCATTAATTCATTTTTTGCACCACTGATTTTACTACGAATTGCTTTGGGATTATATTCTTTTAAATCATATCCCAATTCTCTGATTGTTTTTTTTATAATAGTTAACGTATCATCACTATCCAAAATTGTAAAATTTGGTTTATAACCTAACACCTCATAATTTTCTTTTATCAGCTGTAAACCAAATGAATGAAATGTAGAGATTTGAATATTGTAAGCAATGGACCCCAAATAGGAAAAAACCCTTTCCTTCATTTCCTTAGCTGCTTTGTTTGTAAATGTAATTGCTAAAATATGTGAGGGATTCACATTTTTTTCTTGTACTAAATAAGCAATACGTGTAGTAAGTACCCTTGTTTTCCCACTGCCAGCACCTGCGATCACTAAAACAGGTCCCTCTGTAGTTACAACTGCCTTTTTTTGTTTTTCATTTAATAACTCTAAATTCATATGCTCACTACTTTCCTATAATCATGCTTATTGCAATCTAACAATGCTTTATAACACCATTTTATCACTTACTAAAAAATTTCTATACACAAATTACTCTTGTTCGGTTTCTTTTACAACATAAATAGGTCTATGCTTCGTTTCTAAATACGTTTTAGATAAATATTGTCCTATAATGCCTGTACAAAAGAGTTGTACACCCCCTACAAAAAATACAATACAAACCATAGAAGGCCACCCACCTGTTGGATCTCCAAATATTAATGTTTTTGCGACAATTACTAGAATGGCAATAAAAGATACCATGCAAAATAATAACCCAATAACACCTGCTAGCATCAAAGGAATTGTAGAAAAAGCTGTAATTCCATCTAAAGCATAAATAAATAATTTCCAAAAAGACCATTTTGTTTCTCCTGCAACACGTTCTACATTTTCATAAGCAATCCATTTTGTTCGAAATCCAACAAAACTAAATAACCCTTTTGAATATCGATTATATTCATTTAACATTAGAATAGAATCCACTACTTGTCTTGTCATCAACCGATAATCCCTTGCTCCATCGACCATTTCTACTTTTGATAACCGATTGATTAATTTATAAAAACATCTTGCAAAAAAACTACGAATCGGTGGCTCTCCTTTTCTCGTAACCCTTCTTGTTCCTACTGTATCATAACCTTCTTGCGTAATTGCATCATACATTTCAATTAACAAATTGGGAGGATCTTGTAAATCCGCATCCATTAAAGTAATAAAATCTCCCTTTGCATAATTAAGACCTGCATACATAGCTGCTTCTTTCCCAAAATTTCTAGAAAATGATACATATCTTACTCTTTGATCTTTTTGACTTAAATTTTTAATTACTTGCAAAGTATTATCCTGAGATCCATCGTCTACAAATAAAAACTCAAATGTCAATGGTTTCATCCTATCCGCAACTTTTGTAATTTCCTTATAAAAATAAGGTATCGAATCTTGTTCATTATAACAAGAAACGATTACAGTTAATAATTGTTTTTTCATTTTGACCACCTTTTATAAAAACACGTATGCCCTATATAGGCAATAATATCTATCAAAACCGTTATACCTAGATAAGGAATTATATTGTAATATACCATATCCAATCCTAAGAGTTGAACACTTGTCACAAAAATTACAAACAAAATTTCAAACAGATAATTTCTTTTTGGATACGTATATACAATCAAAAGAATATAAGATAAAAACCAACTAATCCACATAGAAAATAATAAGCTATGAAAAGTTTGAAATACAAAATACAAAAAAATTTGAAGTATCAATGAAAACAAGGCATAAACACCATAAACCATAATATCTTTTCGTTTGGAAGAAGGCGTATTTTCGATATAATGGGTAAGCAATTTTGTCATTCTTTCGTTACCTAAGACACATTTTTTAGGTTTAAAAGTTTCTATCTGGCAAATGGCACTTTTTAAGTCTGAAACTGATTCACAACCAATAATATATTTTTCTTTTGAAAATTTTTCTATTATTTGCACTTGATGATCATTTTCATGTTCTGCATACATTTTTCGTCTAGGAACTGCAATTACTTTTTTATTTTTTTTCATTGCATCTAAAATTGTTCCAACCCCACCATGTGTAATAATATACTCACTTTGTTCCATATACTCTAAAAACTTCCCCTGTGGAATCATTTTATGAATTTCCATATTTTTGGACTTGTATTTGGTAGTTCCAGCTTGTACAACTACGCTTTGACTTATGATGCCATCTAGAATCAATGTATTGATTTCTTCTAATAATCGTGTAAACTGTTTATCCTGTGTTCCAAGTATTACAAATATCATTTAAAAATCCAACCTCCAAATTTCGCTTTGGGATAAAATTTAAGCATACTCTTCCATTGCACAATGAATAAATCCGCAAATAAATAAATCAATTTACCAGTTGCAGTTTTACTATTCCTATTCGCAAACGTCTCAATATAAATCACTTTACTCCCCATAATCTTTGCAATACAACACATAGGACCTGCTGTATGCGCCCCTGTAGTGATAATATAATCTGGTCTAATTTTTAAATATTGATATAAACTGATGAAACAGTTAGCAAATAAAATAAATGGATAAAATAGCAAATTGTGTTTTGTCCCATAAGGTAAATAAATAGTATGGGGATACTTTTCCTTTAGAAAAGTTGTCGCCTTTGTCTTTTCTGTCATAATAGAAGACTCATATCCAGAAAACAAATTTTCCAATTGCAATAATTCATTTAAATGCCCACCTTGACTAGATATCCATAGTATCTTTTTCATTGTCATCCCCCTCTAGTAGAGAAATCCATTCTTTTTTAATTTCATTCATTTGATAATTCTCAGCTTTTTTTCTACCATTATTCCCCATTATAATTCTTCGATTTTTATTTTTAATTAATTCTATAATTCTTTTCGCCATTTGTTCTTTATCCCTATCTTTAATTAAATATCCATCCCAATTATTACTAATTAACGCGCATGCCCCTTCAGCACTATCAAAAGCAACACAAGGTAATGCATAGGAAAACGCCTCTAATAATACTAGACCAAACGATTCTGTATAGGAAGACATTACATAAATGGATGAATTTTGGTAAATTTGATTGATATAGGTTTTATCTTGGAAGCCATGTAATGTAATGTTATCTGTTAATTCTAATTCTTTTATCTTTTGTTTCAATAATTCAGCTTCATTCCCATCCCCAATAATATCTAAATGCCAGATAGGATATTTCTCTTTTACAAGGCTGAAAACATCAATTAAATCCGGATATCCTTTTTCTTTAGACAGTCTCCCTACCGATACGATACGTGCTTCCGTTTGTTCTGATTTTTTGGAAGGAATTTCTTCAATAGCATTTGGTATATAAATACAAGGTATTTTTAATTGGGGTGCATAAAAATCTTTTAATGTTTTAGATACCACTACAAAAGCATTTAAGTTTTCCACAGATTTTATAATTTTCTTCGCATACTTTAAGTTTCCATGAGGATGATTATGTTCCCACCCAATTTTAATGACCCCTTTTTTTCCATACTTTCCTAACCAAGCATTATGGATATCACGGGTTGAAATCATAATATCACTCTCACACTTTTGAATAGCTTCTACCATTTTTTCTTTTTTCATTTTTAGTATGTGGAGGGCCTTTTTAAATTCTCGAAATGCTCGAATGAGATGAAATTGTCTAATTGCAGTTAAAAATTCTTGCTTATTGGGTTTCATTTTAGGTAATAAATAGCAAACTTTTATATTGGGATTAAGATAAAAGGCTGGTTTATCATATAATTTATAGGTAGCAATAATCTCTACATGATAATGATCACTTAAGCTATTTGCAAGCATACTGATACATTTTTCAATACCTCCATACCCTAAATGAAGCGCTAAAATAGTTACCTTTTTCATCATACTCACCTAAGGTCATTATACGTTAATTTGCTTATTTAGTAAAGAAAAGTATTCTGTGAAATCCTTTACTTTACAAAAAAAGAACTAGAATTTGTTCTTTTAAAAACAATATTTATTTTTTAAAACCAATCTATCACTACTTTTCTATAAATATTTTCCTCGTTATAAAATTCCATATCATAACAATTCCTGTAGCAAACAATTTACTAAACATATAATAAAAGTTACCAACATCCGTCAAAAGATACATTACAATTTGATTGATTACAAGTCCAATAACACTTAACCCTGCAAATATTTCTATATCTTTAATGGTCTGTTTTCTCTGTATATCAAAAACCCAATAAACACTCGCAATATAATTAAAAACTAATGATATGATAAAAGAAATAACAGAGGAAACCATGTAATGAATGAAACAAAATTCTGTCAGTATATAAAGTATACTATAATCAATCAAAAAAGCAATCATACCTACCATTCCAAATTTCATAATTTGGTAAAATAAAATTTTCAGTTTTGAATTCCTTTTAATTTTTGTAAGCATATTTTCCTTTGATTCCCTTTTTAAAATCCCTATAACCACGATACATATTTCGAATCTTTCTATACTTATCTTTTTCAAAAACAAGCACATTTCTAAAAGCACCTTTTAAACCATTTCGGATAAACTCACAGTACTCTTTAAAATCATCATGATACATGGAATATACATAATTAATATTTCTTACAATATAATATCTTCTAATATAATTGTGATTACTACAAACTAGATTTCTTCCTAAAACATGTTTAATTTTAATATCCCCCAATTCATGTTCCAATTCGATAGAATTTAAACGAATAACCTTATAATGATGTTTATTCAAATTCATTCCATATTCAATATCAATAGAATCAATAAATAACCATTCCTTAAAGCCACCGATTTCTTGATGGGCATCTAAGTTAATAATATTACCCGATGTCATAACTTCCATCACTTCTTCTACATCTATATCTGGTTTTATTGCTCCACTTTTTGTATTGTGCCATGGCGAAACCAAGCCGATTTTATCATTTGGATGTTCCTCTAAATATTGAATGAGTAACACGAGTTGATCTTCTTCAAAACAACTATCTTGATCCATTGTCAATAACCAATCAAATCCATCCTTTCGGGCCATCTCAGCTCCCATATTTAATGCTTTTGAAACACCCAAATTTTCACGATTTGGAAGATATACAATTTTATCATTCACTGGCAAAATTTCTCTATTCTCTATATTTTCTGTATTATCAATTACGTATAATTTTTCCACTTGAGATAAATAAGATTCCATATTTTTTTTCACTTCTATATCTGGATGATATAAAGTAACTACACCTGCTATTTTCATTCTTTTTTCTCCCCATGTCTTACAATATGCATTATTTTTCCTCTTACTTCTTTTGGAATCGCACGTCTTATAAACTTACGCAGATTAGACTCATGGAATAGAATTTTACTAGCATCAAATGGATATACAATTTCTTCTGTATCTTCATCCAACATTTTCTGCATAATACGTTCCATACACACCAAATCATTTGCCATATAATCAGAACGGTATACTTTTCCAAAACACTTCACATTCTTTTTTAAAGTAAATGGTAACACAACAATAATTTCTTCTAATGATAAATCTTTATTTTCAATATTAGATAATGCTTCAGAACATACCCAAATTCCTTGGTTACTGTTAGGTACAAACTTATGTACATTGTTATAACAACTATTTTTTTCAATTATCTCTAAATATTTCTTCCATAAATGCCCATTCAAATTAGAAAAGTATTTATTATGAAAAGATTCTGGAAGATATAAAACCCCAATATAAGGATTCTGATTAAAAATTTGTGATATTCCATTGATATAAGCATCTGTTGCACATGCATTTTCTATCATTCGAATGAGATTGGAATCATCTATTTCTATAATGTCATTCGGATATTCTCTCTTAAGTTCTAACAAACATACATAATCATATTTTTTCATCCATTCCTCTTTATGTTTAAATAAATAATCACTTGCATCTACTAATTTTACTTTAGGATCCAATTCATGAATCTCCTTATTTTCTGTTACAAGAATCACATCATGTTCTTCAATCTTTGAAAGATATCCATCTAGCAATTGAAATGTTTTACAATCAGAGATATGCATATAAATTAAACAATTCTTATTGTTCTTTTTCTGTTCTGTAACAATATAATTTAACCCTAATCCTTGATAAAGGTCAATAGGATTGTATAACCGAATTAAATTTTTAAAAATGTAATCCAAATTGTATAAATGATTGTTTTTAATATAGTCTAGACAATTTCTTCCGTCCATCCCACTATTGATATATAAAGCATCACTTTTATCAAATATCAAATTTTTTCTTTTTATAAATGGACAATTAAAATTTTGAATCAAATTATAAGAAGAGTAACCATATATATTATAATTTCTTTCTTTTTTCTCCGATTTAAAATACGCTAAATCCACATAAGTATCCCAGCAAAATCCATTTTCCTCTAAATAATTTGTAAAAGTTAATTCATGTTTAATCACTACATCATGAAAAGAAAGCATATGTTCTACATCATAATTTTTCCAATAATTATCAAATGCATCACTTATAAGCACTGTATTTCGAAAGGCAATTAAAAACATTTGCACATGTGCTTTTATATAACCACTTTCTGATGTTCCATAACCATCTTCACTGTCATAGTTTGCAGTAAATCCCCAAAAATCCACATCCCTTTTTTCCATGGTTTCAAAAATTTTAGAAAATGGTTCAAATGGTCCATAAAAAGTATCATTTAATAAAACTAACTCATCATATTGTGAAAAAAACGCTCTTCCATATTCTTGATAAACATATTGAAATGCAGCCGCATCTAATCCAATATTATCCCTTACATGTATCTTCTGTGTATATTTTAAAAATTTCTCTCTTTCACAATTTGGTAAATAAGAGTTTGACACAATGATAAGATCTGTAACCGCCTCTTTTAATGTGTCCAACAGAAATAGCACATAATCATCTACGATAGAATCGGGATCATAAAATACAAAAACACCTAATCTTTTTACCTTTTTTTTATTGAAAACCATAATACCTCCTACAAAAGCTTCCTATTTTTCATAATTTTTCCAATTGTGGTTAAATTTCTTTTTCCACAAAAACGTGGCAAGCTATCTAAATACTCTTTTGTATCTTTAAAAATACTGTAATTATATGGATAATTACTACTTATAATATGGAATGGCATATATGCATCTACACTTGAAATTTTCAAACTTCTACTATTTTTTGTAAGCGTATGATAAATCTGTGCGAATGCAACAATCCCTTCCATCAGCTTCTCAATACCTTCCTGATTTGCAGATGGATTCCCATACAAAAATTGGTAAGAATTATCCGCACCTAATTCATATTTTAATAATGTTCCTTCCGATGAAGAAAACATTGCTTCCAAAAGCATCGCTTTGGTATTTCCTGCTATAGTTGTAGTATCTAACAAGAAATCATTGTTATGTGCATATGAAAACAAATAAGATGTCATAATTCCACTTTCAATATAATGATTCACTTTATTACTATTTGAATTTGCCATATAAGCACCAACAACATTTATATCCTGGTGGATATTATGCTTAATAAAATGACGTAATTGAATTAAAATTTGACCACTCCATCCTAAATCAATTACCGCTATATTTTTTCCTTTCCCAATTTTCTCTTTTAAATATTTTTGGGCTGCTATTTTAGAACTTTCAAAATAGGTACAAATCACATCTTGATAATCGTATATAAAATTTCTAAATTGATCATAATTTTCATCAGTCAATCTATCCAAAGCAGAAAGATGATGAGATTCTAATTTTTCTACTAAGAATGCTAAATCACTATCCACCAACATACTTTTCAAATTTTCATTTGAATTCATTCTAGGTTTAAAATAAAATTCTATAAATTCTTCAGGCATTTCATCAAAGTTAAGTTCAAGTGCAGCACTTCTTGAAATGACTAAATATTCATTCTCCACTTGATTATAAAATTTTTGATAAACTTGGTGTACTACTTTCATATCACGTGCTAAAAAAAGGAATTTATCAATATTATTTTGTTTTGCAAATGTATTTAACCATTCACAAAAACCACAAACTAAAAAGCCCCCATACTGAAATCCATATTTAAAAAAAGAATCATAGGAATCAATTGCATGATAAAAATAATTATCTACAATGGCTTTATTAATAGAGGATGTAACAGAGTTCTTTATTGTTTTATAATTAGACATACTCGAACATTTTGGATAATAGTATGTCCCCCACCCATTTTTCTTACTTCCCTCAATATCAGAAAGATAATTATCGCCAATATGAATATAGGTATATTTTTTACCAATTTTTTGTACTGCAATTTTCTGTAATTGGCCACTCCCTTTATTCTCTTCATATTCACAGGAAACAAAAAGTTCAGTGTAAGAATGATAGCCACAATGTTCTAATAATTTCATTAAATATTCTTTTGGCCAATACATATCACTTACTATAATGATTTTTTTCTTTTTTTGTTTCAATTCTTCAAATATTTGTAAAAAGTAAGGATTCGCCATACAAAATTCTTTTTCAACTTCAAATTCTACTTTCATTATTTTTTCTTGATCCATTTTTATATATTTCGATAAAACTTTATAAATATCAAATATATTAATTTCCATATTTTTTTTATCTGTTGATTTTCTTGCTTCCGCTTCTGCTTTTATACGGTAGGTTTTAAAGTTTTCAATTCCAACTTGATCTCCAACCAATTGAAATAAGTCAGTTGGACAGTTTACATTTCTTAAAATAAGCGTATCAAATATATCAAAAGAAATGACATCATATGCAAGAAGTTGCTTCAAAAGTTTCTCAGGTAAAATCCTCTTTTGTTTTCTTTTTGGCATATCTTGTTTCACTTGCGATGTAACTGTTTTTTCTCTTGTTAATTTCCCTTCAATCATTCGAAATGGTTTTGAAATTTTCCAAGATTTAGAATTCCAAATAGTCCATAACCGATTGGTTAAATCCTCATTTTCTTCTTGCAGTTTTTGAAAATCCGATAACAACTGAATATTTTCTTTGTATAATTCTCCATATTTGTTATGGTATTCAATATTTTCTAAAATAATTTCTTCTGTACTTTTTAAATTTTGATTCGTTTTCATTTTGAACTTCATTCCTTTCAGCTTTTTTAAATTTATTATGATTTATGAAAGCTATTTATTGAATTAATGCAAAAATTTTCCTTTTCGTTTAAAATGCATATAAATTTTTAATTTAACGATATGAGCGTAAAGTTTATCAAGCTTTAGAAAATTAGAGAATTAAGACAGTAGTTCAACATATGCAAAGTATCATTATTTACATTGATTCGTTATAACGAAAATAGATCTTTCCAGTAATCATTACAATATTATTTTTCACAAAAAATTACCGACTATACTTCCTCTGCAAAGCCACGTTCTAATTTTCTAAATACTTGAATACCAAATAATAGAATAATAACTCCGATTCCTAAAACAACTAACAACATTTCTAAATTTGGCATTGTTTGATAGAACAAAATATCCCTATATCCATTAATAATCGTTGCGAATGGATTACAATGAATTAACATTTCAAATTTTGTTCCTGAAAAAACATCTGGCGAATATAAAATTGGAGTAGCATAAAATAACATATTTACAATAAAATTAATAATATATTCCGCATCTCGAATATACACATTAATTGCACTCGTAATGAACACAATACCTAAAGTTATCATATATTGAGCGATAATCACTAATGGTAAATATAAGAGGTATAAACTAAATCCAATATGACTAAAAATCAAAAATACAAAAATAATCAAACACGAAATCAAGAAATTAATTAAACCACTCGTCACTACAGAAATTGGTAGTATTTCTCTTGGAAAATAAACTTTTTTAATAATTCCTGCATTTCCTAAAATCGTAAAAGTTCCTTGACTAATGGAAGTAGTTACCCAAGTCCATGGTAAAATTCCAATAATTAAAAATACAACATAATTTGGCTCTGGACTTTTTAATATTAATGGAAATACAATTGCATATACAAGTACTTGTAGTAGAGGATTGACAAAAGACCATAATATTCCTAAAAATGAGCCTTTATACTTTCCCCTAATTTCCTTTTTTACATTACTTTTTAATAATTCTCGATATTGGTACAAATTTTTAAACATATATTTCACCCACAAACTTTAATATATTCTTCCACAACTTCTTCTACTTTTCCATCCATTTTTACTTCCCCATTATAAATCCACACAGCTCTATCACATAATACTTTAATGGAATCTAAAGCATGACTTACAATCACGATTGTTTTATTACGATTCTTTAATTCTTGTAACTTCGCAAAACATTTATCCTGAAAATGTTGATCTCCAACTGCTAATATTTCATCAATCAACAAGATCTCCGCATCTACATTAATCGCAACCGAAAAGGCAAGCCTCATATACATTCCTGAAGAATAGGTACGCACAGGACTATCGATAAATGCTTCCAACTCCGAAAACTGAATAATTTCATCCATTCTTTTTTCAATTTCTTTTTTGGTTAATCCAAATATAGAAGCATTGAAATAAATATTTTCTCTTCCTGTAAAATCAGGATGAAATCCCGCACCTAATTCCAACAACGAAGTTAGTTTTCCATAGGTTGTAATTTTCCCTTTTGTTGGGTATATAATTTTGGTCATTAATTTAAGCAATGTACTTTTTCCACTTCCATTTGTTCCTATTAAAGCAACTGTTTCCCCTTTTTTTATATTTAAATCAATCCGATTTAATACTTTTCTACTCTCACTTTTCTTTTTATTCCAAAAAACTAATCGTTCTTTTAACGTACTTGGTTTATCATAAAACACTTTGAATTCTTTGGTCATATTTTCAACACGAATTGCAATATTTTGTTTTGCCATAACTACCTCCATAATATACTTGATATTATTATATCATAAAAGTAGGTTAAAAGCTATACTATGTCATTTGTAGTAATTACAAGCTGTTTAATGTTATATAAAGTACAACAAAGTAATACATTTCCAAGTTCTTAGTCACTATTTAGTACCTAGAAAAGAGGTCTAAATATGAAATGTAAGAATCATAGGATAAGAAGTAAAAAAGGAATCAAATATGGATATTGTGTAAAATTTAAAAAAGAAGTACCTCTATTTTGCAAAGGTTGTGATGAAATAGAATACAAAGAAAAAAAGACACTCAAATCACGCACAAACAAGCAATCTAAGAGAGAAAAAGAAAGATTTAGTATAATCTATCCTGATTTAACTAAATGCTGTAATTGTGGCTCTAAAACAGGTATAGAAAAGAATGAAGTTTTTGAGGGAGCATATCGTCAAATATCTATTAGACTTGGTATGGTATGTCCGTTTTGTAAAAAGTGTCACGATGTATTCCACAATGATATTATGTTTAATCTATTTTATAAAGTTATGTTTGAGAAAGAATATTTAAAAACGCATACTAGAGAAGAATTTATAAAAACTTTCGGTCAGGACTATATTTTTAAATTAGAGCAAAAAAAAAGAAGCTAACCAACTAAGGCTAGCCTCTTTTAATTTAAAATAATTTTATATTATCCCATCTAGTTAAACCATTTTTAAGGTTAAGATTTACTTGTCTTTGTACTTCATCATAATTAGAGCCTAAAGCTTTTCTACGAGCTTCTCCATTACCAAAGTCACCTCTAATAGTTTTCTTAACTAATTCAAGAATATCTACTTGTGGTTTTGGTGCTGGAGTTGGTGCTGAAGGTGTACTATTACCAGCTAACATCTCATTTACTTTCGCTTGTACTTCACTATATCTTGAGCCTAGGGCACTTTTACGAGCGTCACCATTTCCATATTTACCAGCTATAACTTCTCTAGCTAACTCATCTACTGACTTATTAGCTATATCAGTATTGCTAGTATTAGTAGTAGGTGCTGTAATTTTTCCTATAGCTGGATTCACAATACAACCTCTAAAAGTATAACCGCTACCTAGTCCCCATCTACCATTACTATTTCTTCTTGTACTATTCCAAAAAGCACTTGAGCCATAACCTGATTCACTTGTATAAATAGTATTGCTATCTATAATCTTTTCAACAACAGCTACATGACCCGCACCATCGTTTCCGCTTAGTGTTGCACCTTTTTGCCATACCATAATACCGCCTAGAGTTGGTACTGGAGATATTTCTAAGCCATAAGTATTTCTAGCTCTTTCAATAAAGTTTTCAGCGTTGCAATTTAATGATGGGTACTTCATACTTCCAATAATTTCATTAAATCTTCCACAAGCATACCCAACGCAATTAGCTAATACATTACATTGACTATCAGTAGGACTTCCCTGTATGCAACTAGAATATCCCCCTTTAGACTTTGTAATATAAAACTTATTGCCAGCTCCCGGTTTAGTCGTTCTTATATTCATTTTCAACTTCACCATCCTCTACTAAAATGTCGATTCCATCTTCATTGAAAGTTGTTTGTACTTCCAATTCTTCAATTTCTTCTTTTGTTGTTTCTTTAACAACTACTTCTTTTTCTTCCATTTCTATTCCTCCTTTTCAATGAAAAAAATTTATATAAAAAAAAGAGCTATCTCTAGCCCTCTTTCTTATCAATTATTTATTTTTCGTTTGATGTATTTTTTAGTTGTTCTAGCACATCTTTAATCTTTTGTGGTACTGGCAATCCTAGTATAGAAGCATTTTCTATAATAGAGATACCCTCATTAGCTAAATAAAAAGAGATAACAATATATCGTAATCCCTCAATACCTGTAGCTTGTCCCAGTAAATTAGTTGCTCCTACTAATAAAAGAATCATAATCTTTTTAGCAATTCCTTTGAATCCTACTTCACTTGATAACTCTTTATTAGATATACCACATAAGATACCTGATATATAATCAGCACACATAAATAGTAATAATGTCACCATCATAGTATCATATCCTCCAACTAACCAACCAATCCAAGTAATAAAGGCTGTTAAGCCTACTTTAATTGCACCTATAATATTCATAATTATCCTCCCTCACTATTCCTCAGGCTTTTCAGGAAATTCAACATTATAAGGAAATCCCTCTTGTTTAGTCAAATCTCTTAACTTTTGCCTATATTCAGCCCAATCACCATTTAATACTTCTTTTAAATTATCAAAGAAATCTTTAATAGAAGATAATAGTGTAGTTGCTGTAATTTCACTAGGTAAAGATATTCCTAGTCTATCAAGTAATAAAAACTTATCACTATCAGCCAAGAGCTCATTTCTTTTTTCTCTAACTTTACTAGCTTCTAACTGATAATCAGTTTCCTTAGCTAGTGCTAAATAGTCTTCATAATTACCATTTATATAACTCTCTAAATCTTCTCTATAGATGGTTTTGATAGTATAAACACTATATTCATACTGAGTTGATTCTTCCTCTTGAATCTCCTTTACATCATCAAAAAAAGCAACCTCTATTAAGTTGCCCTTTCTATCACCTATTTTGAATTTTTCGGGAGCTATTGTACTTTTTGTTTTCATTTCTTACAACCTCCTTACATTTTTTGTAATCAATATATGGTTTAATGTACTTTTGTTGATAATTAAATGAATCACAATGTTTCAGCCAACCACTATAGCTAAGCATAGCGGAAGCGTCTTTGAAATTTAATTCATCTTTTTTAGAGATTCTTTTTGCTCTTCTTTTAATACGCAAAAAGTTGCTTCTCCTTAAAGTAGTATATCCTCTATAAAATCTATATCCTAAAAAGTCGATTGGTCTTGATTCAGTTTTAAATAATTGCCAATTTTCTTTTATAACTAATTTTTCCTTAGTTAAAAATTCATCAATAGCATATTTAACCTTTCTCAATTCTTTCTTGTTATTAGAAAATAGTACCATATCGTCCATATAGCGGATATAGTATTTAACTTTCAATACTTCTTTAATATAATGGTCTAAATCTTTCAAGTAAAAATTGGCAAACCATTGAGAGGTATAATTACCTATCGGCAATCCCTCTTTACCACTATCAATAATTATATCAATTAAATTAAGTGTATCTTGGTCTTTAATAATCTTTCTAAATTTAGACTTTAGTATATCCTTATCAACACTAGGATAAAACTTTTTAACATCGAGCTTTAAACAATATTTAGTATATTTCCTATCTTGAACTAATATTCTTTTTAAATATTTCATTCCCCTTTGGATTCCTCTACCTTTAATAGACGCACAGCATAGCTCATACATACCTTTATAAAGTATTGGCTCTATTTGTAGCATTAAAGCCCAGTGTACGACTTGGTCGGGATAGAATCTAGGTTTATAAATTATTCTTTCTTTTTTATTAGCTCCATCTCTTATCTTCATTTCTATATAAGGACTAGGAACATAATTTTTTTCTTTCAACATTTTTTGTACTTGCATAGCGTAATAAGTAGGAGAATCTAATATCTTTTCAACATTTTTTCTCTTACCTTTTCCTATACTAGCTTTATAAATTGCTGATTCAATATTGTCTAACTCAACTATTTTTTCATAAATAAATCCTTTTCTTTTCATTCGTTTGTCACCAAATTCTTATATTTGCCTGCCACTCTTTCGAGAAATTCCATCTTTCAGGAGATAAACCTACTAAAGCAACCCATAACGACTAATTTTCAGCAAGGGCTGAGGAAGATGATGTGTAAGTATTTTAATAATATAAGTGGTCGAGCACCGATGTTTACACTAGAGTTAGACGAAGCATTGTTCACATTCCAATACCACAAGCCAGCATTAAGTCCATTGTCATATCTACCGCCGACAAGAGCTAAAGGATATGTAAAGGTAAACACCAGTACCAAACACACCAAATCCCTTAATGTGTATCTTAAATATAATAAGTCGAGCACCGCAATTAGAGTTCAAGTTAGACGAAGCCACATTAACCGACCATAACCACAAGCCAGCCCTAGAATCATTGTTCCAAGCACCGCCGACAAGAGTTCTAACCCAATTAGAAGAGTGCCCTAGACACATCAAATCCCATATAATAAGTCGAGCACCTCGACTAACATTGGCAATAGACGAAGCGTCATCAAAAGTAAAACACCACAAACCACATTTCATCTCATCTATCCAACGACCGCCGACAAGAAAAGTCAACGCTAAAGGCACTCATACACACCAAGTCCCAAAGAACAAATTAAGTAGTCGAGCACCGATGTTAGTCCACGCATTAGACGAAGCCTCGTTGAAATTCCAATACCACAAGCCAGCTTTCAAAGTATTAGCATAATTACCGCCGACAAGAGCTCATCAAAATACGCACTAAATCAGTACAAAACACATCAAATCCCAATATAGGAAGTCGAGCACCGCAACCACCCGAGTACGAAGAAAGCGAGGACAAAAAGAAACAAAAGAGTCCACTTTTCAAAAGCTCATTGTGATAACCGCCGACAAGAGAACTTGTCGGCTAGTCAAGTGCTCAACTACACATCATTCCCTATAAGGTAATTTTATTTTATAATCGACTTCGTCGATTGATGGGAGGCTGACCGCCCCCAAACCCCCGTTTAGCTGGTTTTAAGAAGTCGAGCACCGCAATAAGAGTTCAAGCTAGACGAAGCCACAGTAACCGACCACAACCACAAGCCAGCACTAAGTCCATGGCCATATCCACCGCCGACAAGAGCTATTCTATCTCCATCAGCTGACCTATAGAAATAATCACACATATTAGTAGATGTACTTCCAGTTGCCTCAGTAGTAATAGCTACCATTGGATTAGCGGAATCATAACCTAGCTTAGAAGCGTATCCCTCAGTTGGAGCATTAGTATAACCTAAAGCTTTATAACTTCCACTAAAAGTATCTACAGCATATTTATTAGCGTCATAACATATATAGGTTTGACTATTCCTAATATTTATTCCATCAATAAATTGCCATACATTACCGAAGATGTCTTCTATACCTCTATAAATCATAGAAGTATTATCAGTACCATCAACACTTCCTGACTTCATTCCAAGTCTATCACAACCTCCACTATTTACAGGAGCTGTGTGAGAGCCATTAGTATAGCCTTTACCTAATTTAGATTGGCTATTATAATCAGCATATTCTACTAGATACAACATTTGTAAAATAAAATAATGCCAATCCATTTGTCCGAATCCACTTCCCAAAGCTCTAGCATAATTTCTAAAGTTTGTTATATTAACATTAGTAAGAGGTGCATATCCACTTCTACTATAAACCCTAGAACTTGAGCCTGACATAGTATAACGACCTACTGAGAACTCTTCACTCTTAACAAATCCAGCTAACTTTTTCTTTGAAATTAAAATATATTCATAATTACTATCTCTATATCTCCTCCAATAAAACTCAGGTATCTTGGTCAAAACATCACCATTACTACCATCAAATTTAAAAGTTGGGTCACCATAATACGCTGTGACTTGTCGAGCGGTCGTATCATAGTTATAAGAGATAATATCACTCCACGGATATATTTCATCAAAATCATTTCTTACAGGCGTTGTCCCTACTTGAGCGTGAGCTACAAGTCCTACAGCGTCTTTGATTCTTTCCCAAGAAGATGATGAAGTTGTTAGTGACCTCCTAATACCATAAACTTTATTTAAGTTATCGGTATCTTTAGAACTCACATTGATTGTTCCTCGAGCAACTAAATTTTTATCATCACTATTCAATAAAGAATATTTGAATGTTATACTAATTTCTTCATTCGGTAATTCAGTAGTAATTACTTTAAAACCTCCTAAGTAAGATTCAGTATAGGAAATATTTAGCTTAGCTTGATTTTCAATATCTAACATTCCATCAACAATAGTTTGAGCTGTAATGTTCTCATCTATTATATCATATTCGTAGTATCCTGTACTAGCGTTTTTAGTCCAGTTAGCCACAAGTAAAGTTTTAGTATAACCAAAACTTCGATTTTCAAATAGATGTTCAATTCCCTCTTCAATATTATTCATCACCTTAGCTTCAACCATTGTTCCATCTTGGGCTACTTCTCCCGGGTCTTGAGTTAAGGTTATAACATTATTATTTTGGTCTTTATACCTATTAGGAAATTGAACTAATCTATCTTTCCAATCCGTTTTTACATATTGTTTCATAAATTAAACTCCTTTCCACAACATATCAAACCTGTATATTGTTGGATTTTTATGAAGCCAACAATTTCTTCATTTTCATTAGGCTTAGAATACAATCCAATACCATTAGTTCCACTATAGAATGTACCAACATATTTTTTCATCTCACCAAATTTACTATAAACTTCATTTTCACTTGGTAAAGCATATAGCCCTCTAGTTCCACAAAAAAACATATTGCATTTTTGAACTTCTCTTTTACACGAAGCCATCAAATTTTTAACTAATTCTAAGTCTTTTTCAAGTATATTAGCTTTTATATAATCCATCGTATTACTAAATTCTATTTCTTTATATTCATCACCTAAATTAACCCCATTTATTAAAGTAATAATATTTTTTCTTATTCTATTTATATCTTTAATATGAGGAATATCTTTCATCGTCCAATCCGTCTTTGTTTCGACTATTATTGGATAATAAAATAATCCACTATTATTTAGTAGATTCATTACATATTTACAATTATTTTCAATTCTATTTAAGTCAGTATAATTATAAGCACCTTTATTATTAGCATTAGTTGGGTCTAATTTTATTAAGTCAACATCGGCTTGCGTTCTATCGTAAATGGGCTTTTGCCACATCTTTATCACCTACTTTTACAACTACACTATTACCAGCCCAAGCTCCGTCATATTTAATATTATTTTCTATCAAATATCCAATCAAGCTACTACTAAAATCAGTTTCTATAGGTAATATCTCTCTAGTATCTTTAGTTATATCCCCTCTATTTTCAAAAGAGTAAATATTTCTATTATTATACCAATTTCCTATAAATTCTTTTAGTTTAACTTCTTTAGAACTTTCAACCATTTGTGTAATTAAGTCGTTTTTATACTCTATATTTTCACCATCATCATTATAATTTTTTGAATCTATTGTTTGACTAACATTTATCTTATTACCTAATACCTTTAAAGATACAGGCTCATCACTATTATTAGTTATTTCTAAAACAGCATATCGTCCATAGTAATTAGCACTTATTATAGTTCCACCTGTTATAGTAGCACTAACATTAGTGGCTAAATCATATTCAATTTCTATTTTAGTTGTTCCTGTTATTTCTAAAGATTCATTTTTAAATAACTCACTAACAGCCTCATCTATAGAATAGTGATTTATATATATAATAGCATTATGTAATTCACTTTGTACTTTTACTACTGGATTACTTGTAATAAAATCATAGTTCATTCCATAAGGACTTAATATATAACTAAATGGCTGTATGTTTATAATGTTTTCTCTATTAGTAAATAATATACAATTCCCTGTAGTTGCTATTATTTGTAGTAATTGTCTAGCCTCTAATTTTGGTAGTGGAGCGTCAGTTTTTAATAACTTTAGTCCCTCCCATAAATTATATTGGCTTTCATCAATATTACTATCAGTTAAAACATCTACAGCTAAATCATATAGACTTCTACCATTAGCATTATAAACACCTTTTTTATAAGATTTAGTTAAGTAATTTATAAGTGAAGTAGTGCTAAATGTCACTTGATTTTCACCGACATCTACTGAGCCAGTAAGTAGCATATTGCCACCTAATATCCATTCAATAGTTCCATCGTCTAATTGATAGCCCCATTCATAAGATATAGGTTGTTGCTGTAATATGTATCTATACCACCCCTCAGGGTTGTCAGGATTAAACAATTTATTCATATTATCAATAGTGAATTTAAAAGTATGAGTTGGTAGTTCGGAGTTTATCATCGTAGTCTTTTCTTTACTCTCAGCACTAATAATATTTTCATCAGTATATATTTCCATAATACCAAATAAAAGCTGATTCACTCTTATTCTTCTATATGGTAAACTAGATTCAATAAAATATATTTCAATTCTATTCCATCTAACTAATTCATCGTTATCAGCAAATATCAATCTTTCTTTATAACTATTTAAAGTATAATCTTTATTCATTATAAGAGTATTATCTCTATAAGCCTTTACATTTAGTCTTTTGGCATAATTTTTATCAATGCTATCAAATACCATAGTAAGTCCTAAAGTAGTTAAATAAACACTAGAAGTTAGTGTTATACACGCCTTATCAGTAAAAAGACAATTCTTATCACTCATATAAGAACTTGTATATGTTTGTTCTAACTCTTCACTACCATAGATTGGCTGACTATCATTAAGAATCCAAAAGTTTTTCTCAAGTGTAGCATAATTTTTAGTTTGAGGTATTGTTGATTCTTTAATACTATCTAAACTACTAAATATCTCTTCACTATTACTTGATAAATCCGGATTAGTTTCAGGGTCAACTATATTAAATTTAACTTTCAAAAACCCAAGATTTCTCTTAGGTTTTTTAAGTTGTTCAATCATTTCTATACTTGCCATAACTAATACCCCATATCAATAATATTGACTTTGACATCTCTATACTTCGTAGGTTTTTGTACACCCTGATAATTTTCCCATTCTACAGGAGTTCCGCTTAAATTACCAAAGTAGAATCTACGAACTATAACATCTAATTCATCACTATCATAATAAGTTAAAAGAACTTCAAAATTAGCTACTTTATTTTTTAACCAGTTATAATCAATCAAAGATAATTCAGGAAAGACAATGTTATTAAATTTATTGATTCTTCTATTTATAGGCTGAGCAATAGTTTGACCTCGTACATTTCTTGTACCTTTAACTAATTGCTCATTTTCCTCTAAATACCCTACTTGAGGATTGCTAGGCAAAGCTTCACCATTAAATAAGAATAATGGATTTTTTCCTTTTTTAATCATTCTTCACCCCTCCTTAGTAGGCAAACGATGGATTCTTTCCACCATCATAACCTTTGTCTTTCTTGTTCTTATCATATACATATACTAAATCATCACCTTTTGCGGTAAGTTCTCCAGTAATATTTACATCTACTTGTTGAGATTGATTGTTCATTCCTGATTCTTCAATAGCCTCTTTCATTGTTTCTTTCATCATATCTCTAGGAGATACAATTTCCGGATTAGATTTAGCATTTGAATATTCAGCTACCCTTACTATTGTTTCTTGGTCTAGTACGCCTCCAGTTTCTAGGCTAGGTATTTGTGGTATATCAATTAGTTTAATCAATCCCTTAAATGGCTCTATTCCTAAAAATGATATATCTCTTACTTTCTTTAAAGCTGTATTGATTCCTTTAAATGGAAGTGCAACAACTTTATTGATACCAGCTATAATAGTATTTACTACTTTTTTAAACGCTGATACTATACCCTCAGTTATACCTGAGAATATTCTTCCTCCAGTAGAGAAAACATTTTTAACACCATTCCAAGCATTGGTAAATATATTTTTAAAGAATGACGCTACTGATGAGAAGATATTTTTAATACCATTCCAAGTGTTTTGAGCTCCGTTCTTTAAAGTATTCCATATACCATTAAATAAGTTGCCTAAAGGCTTGATAACCGCATTATTAAACCAACTACTTACTACCGACCAAATAGACTTAATAATATCCCAAGCACCCTGTAAAAGAGCTACTATTGTATTGTATAGTCCTCTAAACAATGAAACTATAGCGTCTATCACTCCACTAAATATCAATTTAATTCCGTCCCAAGCTTTACTCCAATCACCGGTAAATACTCCTGTGATAAAATCAGCAACACCACTTAGAACATCAATGATTCCGCCTATAATTCCACATAGTCCATCAATAACAGGCTCTAGTACATTCATAATTACATCAATTATTGTATCTATTACAGGCTTTAAGAACTCCCATACTGAGCCAATAGCTATTATTATTCTTGAAATACAATCTAATATCTTATCTACTACAGGAGCAAGATAAGTTTCATACATTGTAGCTATCCAAGAAGCTATTTCTTGAGCATATCCAAATAAATCTCTTAGGATTCCAAAAACTATATTTAATGCGTTTTGGAAATTCTCACTCATCACCCAATTCAATAATGAATTAGATATACTAATAACAATGTCTTGTATTGCTATAAATATATCCGCTATAGCTTGTATGATTGCTGTACCATTTCCAGCATTCGTCCACGCATTAGCAAAAGCCTGAGCTAGTGCTCCAACAATGTTAAACACATTCGTCCACATTTGTAAGATGTTTTCAACTATCGTTTGACCTGTACCATTAGTCCATACTTCTAATATAGAACTAAATACAGCTATTCCTAGATTCTTAATTCCCTCAAAAGCATTTTTTAGACTATCAATAAAAGCTTGTCCTTTATTTTCCCAAGCTTGTTTTATGGGGTCAAATAAAGTAGCAAGTAATTGTTTAGCTTTTTCAATCCAATCAAAAAGAAAATCAAGTTTTCCCATATCTACAGGCTCAATCGTGATAGGTTTATTATCATTACCTGAGCCATTATCGGTATTGACCGTATGGAACTCATCTAAACTAGATTGAGCTTCACTTAATTTTTTAGTTGATTTAGCTTGACTATCTATTGCTTTCTTATTAGCTCTAGCTACAAGATTGATTCCTGTAAGAGCCTGTACAAAAGCATTTACATAGCTTACAGCCTTTGAGAATAAACTAACAACAAACTCTAATACTGGTGCTAATAGACTTCCTAATACATTCCAACAATTTTGGATAGAATCGGATAATTGTGTATCATAACTTAAATATGATTGCATAGCTTTACTAACCATACTAACCGCTGTTCTAACGCTTAGTAATCCCATAGCAAATCTTTTTATGGATTTTATTCCACTATTAAAGGTAGATGTAAATGTCTTACCCAAGTTTTTACTACCAGTTAAAACATTTTTAAACTTACCACCTAACCCCGCTAGATGTGTTCCTGCTGATTTGACTTTAGCTTTTATTTTATCAAAAGCACCAGAAGTTTCCTTACCTGTGTTTTGACCCTGACTTTGCAACTTTCTAAGTCGATTTTCAAGTTTTTCAATATCAGCTTCAATCTTCATCGTATCTCCAACTTCAAAACCCATATCAGCTTTAGCTAATAAATCTTTTAAGTCCTCGATTTTAGTTCTTAAATAATCTTGTTGCTTAGCTGTTTCTTGAATAGAGCCACTATAACTTCTCATTTGAGCTTTCATTTGAGATACACTAGAAGCACTTTTACTAGCCATATCTTTTGCTTGAGTGGTTAGATTTTTCATAGGCTCAACACTCTTAGCTACAGCGGATTTAACTTCATCAGTTATTTTTTTAATCCCACTCATAGCGTCCGTAATATTAGCCCTTATAATTATTTCTAATTCTTCTATTGTAATAAGTCATCACCACCATTTCCTTTGTGTGATTCCTTATTATTCTTTTCCTTTCGTTTCTTGCCTCAACTCTTCCGTCAATTCTAACATCAAATTGACTAAGTCCTCTCCCTCACTTGCTTTTCTTTCAAAAGCACTATGTCTAGCTAATTCTTCCTTAAATAGTTCAGGGTATATATCCTTAACTAAGTTTATATTTTTAGGATTCTTAGCGGTCATACCTGAGCTAATCAACTTATTACCTAAGTTTTCAGCTAATTGTATTCGTGTTTTGACTTCTTGCTCATATTGGAGAGAACGAGATTCCACATATAAAGCAACTTCTCTATAAGTAGAATCCCAAAACTCGTGAGGTTTCATTCCAAATCGGTAAGCTAAAGGCTCTAAATCATATATTAAATCTATATAATCTAGCCTTTGTATCCTTTGAACTCTTCCGCTACTACTTCTCCCATCACTTTTTCCGCTGTATTTGAAATTACTTGATTGATGTCGAAGTCGGCTAGCGGATTGTCCATTTGAGCTTTCAACTCCTTCTCCGTCATCTTTTTCCCGAAAAAACTTTTATCGTTTATCTCCTCAGCTAATAGCTTATAAATGTCCTCATAGTTTCTTGGGTCTTCCTCAGTAGCTTCATTTACCCAAGCCTCCATTAAGTCATAGACTTTGTTAGAATCATTATTTAATTCTTTTGGCTCATCGGCAAAAGCTAGAAGAAAATCGGCTAAGAACTCAAAGTCAACATTATTTAACGCTCTAAAAAAAGCGTCCCTTAAATTCTTTACTTTTAATTTTTTATTCATAGCAACTATCTTTTTCATAGTAGCTGTAAATGAATATTCTTTATCTTTTACTTTTAAAATCATAATAAAACCTCTTTCTTTTTATTTTTTTATTCTTCGGTAGGTTTATCTTCCTTTTTAGGCTGATTCTCTACCTTTTTATTTTTTTCTTTTACTTCCTCAAATCTAGGATTAGAACGGAAGTGTTTAAGATGTTCCGCATTGGTAATATCCCAAACACGCCCCGTCTTTTTATTTTTAAATTTAGCCATCAGTTATCACCTACTAATTTCCAACTGGTGCTACTGGTAGTCCGTGAGATTCTCTTACACTAGAATTTCTATAAAGAGTTAAAGTATCTTTAATAATATCTCCAGCTGTAATAGTATCTCCAGTTAAATCCATTTGAGCTGAGAAAGATTTTACTAAAGGTTGTTCTCCATCGGCACAAGTAGATTGTGGATAACGAATAAAGAAGTAATAGCTTTTATTACTATCAGCTTTTTCTTTTAGAGCGTCGTGTTGTTCACTCTTATAAAGAACTGGAATAGCTGGAGTAGTTGCTTTCTTACTACCTTTACTTTGTTCTTCTCCGTCCATATCAGTAGTTTGATATGAAATAGCTTCCGCTGGGTCTTCTACCGCTGGAATTTCCTCAGTGTACATAATTAAATCTAAATCAGCCTCAGCTGGGTATTCCTTTTCACTTATAAAAATTTTAGTCAAAGTACCTGTTTTAGGTGTCATATAAAATTCCTCCTTTACCTATTTAACTTTTTCTAAACTATTTGTGAGAGCATTATAAAACACCTCATAGCTTCCCCCGTAACGATGACACATAGTATTCTCGTCATAAAGGTCTATAGGTGTTCCTGTTCTCGTAAAATTATATCCTCTTAATTTACTATCTATTTCATCAGCTAATTCTATACTAGATGACTTCCTTTTAGTCCACGCCTCAATAGTAATTGAAAATCTTGATAGTATTGGTACATCTTCTCCGTTCTTTTCGTCCAACCTCATAGGAGCTTGAGCTACTATACACGGAAATATAGCCTTTCCATCAGGATTTTCTCTAACTACTTCCTTTAATATGGATTCTAATATGGATATAACCATATCATAAAATTCACTTACTTTAAATTCTTTCACTTTAATACCTCCATCAATAACTTTCCTATTCTCTCATTTACTAAGTCAGCATTTTCCTGACGAGAGGAAAAAGACGCCGGACGCATAAATGGAAATGGTTTAGTAGCAAACATCAAATAAAATTGTTGCCCATCTATAACCACTATTCTTTCAGGACTAAATTGTCTATCTACCTTTTCTACAGGTAAAAACCAATATCTATAACCACTAGCTATAAATGTTTTAGTCTTACCTATATGAGGTAGCTCCGCTTTAGTTCCTGTACCGAACTCCAAAAATGGAGCATAAGAAAACAAATCTTTATCAGTATAAACTCTACCAACAACTTTACCTTTGTCAAAATCTAGTATCTCAATAGGAATATATTTCTCATCTTTATTTCCCCGCTTATTTTGTAAAGCTTTTTCTTGAGTATTTTTTAAAGAATCATTCACGCCCATTTTAGTTGCCTCAGGCAATTTCTTAATGATTGCTTCCATCTTCTTTTCAAAACTTTTAAGATTGTCTTTATTCCATTCAACACTTATCATAACTATTCTCCATTATTGGTAATTAAAGTATAAAGTGTAGTTTTACCTATTTTAGGCATATTTTCAACTAAATAATCAGGTTTACCATCATTGATAACCACATTATTTTCATCTACTTCTAAAGGACTAAAAGAGATTCCATCACCTTTAGTTATATTCACTTCTCTATCAATACGAAGTTTAACGATTTCATAGTCGATTTCACCAGCACTATTGCGGTTTAATTCATCTATGTCTTGCTGAGCATTTAACCAATCTTCACCTTTAAAAATCCAATTAGTGAAATATTCACCTTTTATTAGCTTTTTATCAGGCTTATAAATGTATATTTTAGATAAGTTTTTAATTCTCATTTTACCACTCTTACCGCTCTAACATCTTTAGCTAATTTCTCTTCTATATCAATATAAGAAGTTGATTGGCTACCCTCAGTTGAGCTCGAGCTTCCCTCGTCCCCTCGTCTTTGATATGCTGACGCAACAGCTTTATAAACATACGGATATAATTTTTTATCATCTTTTCGACGATTAGAATTGTCGGAGGCAATAGAAATATAATCATCTATGAATCCTGATAATACACTATCATCTCCAACTTTGAAATTGACACTAATATCCTTTTTTAATCTTTCAAGCATATTAGCCTTATCTTTTTCATTCATTCTATTACCCTCCAATTCTATTTCTTATTCTTGTGGAATCAATGCTAACAAATCATCTTTTTTCATATCTTCGTTAGCGTCAATACCTTTTTCTTTTAAAAGAGCTACTAATTCTTTTTTATTCATATCCTTAATAGCTTTTTTATCATCAGTAGGCTTAATAGAAGCTTTAGCACCTACTACTTCGTACTCATTATTAGCTTCTAATTGTTCCTCTACCCACTTATTTTTTGGAGTTAAAATAACTCCTGTTTGTTTATTTTTAAACGATTTCATTTTTATTCCTCCATTCTTTTTTATCGTTCTATAAACTAAGCATTAGCTGTTTTTTTGCATAATACTAAGTCAGGTGTCACACATTTAGTTCCCATATCAATAAATAAACCAAAACCAATAGCTTTAGAAAATTCTATTTGAGCTGGGTTATAGATTACTGGGTGTTTTGGTTGAGCTACAGCACCATCAATAAACACCATAAAATCATATCCATCAGGCATATTTACGGTGCTAAATACATCTACTCCGTGGAATCTTCCAACTTCACCAATAGAAGTATCAATATTAGATTTAGCTGTAGTATCTAACCAATCTCTAATTTCTCCGTAAGCGTCTTCACTAAAGGCAACTTTAATCATTTGTAAAGGTACTCCATTTACAAAGTCATTTTTAGTTTTTCTCATAGTAGTAATAGCTTTACTTACAATTTTATTGATTGCTGTTTCAGTACAACTAAATTCAGTTCCCTCATCAGCCATAGCTTGGAAAAATTTAACATCATTATCAATACTAGCACTTAATCCGTGATTAGCTGTTCTTTTTTCAATTAAACCTCCAACACCATACATTTTTAAATCTTTTTCTTCTACTTCTTCGATGTATTCAACATCATCATCAATAGGTACAACTACATTTTGAGCTTTAATTTTTTGTCCAGCTCCACCTTTTCTAGCTGTTCCATATTTTTGACCTTTAACATTAGCAAATCTCTTAGCTTCAACGCTACCACTTGTTGGGTCACCGCTTAAATCCTTATTAGAATATTTACCAGCTACTGTCTCAGTTGTTATGTTTTCAATTACCTTTCCGTATTCTTCCGCTAATTTATCCTTAGCTTCACTTCCCAATAATTCAATGCTTAACGCACCTAATCTACTTGTATCCATCTAAACATTCCTCCTTTACCTTTCCTTAAAATACATTAGGGATACTTTTCTTTGCACCGCCATTGTTTTGACTAATAACGGTCTTAGGAGTTGTTTCTTTTAACCTCTTATTAACTTCATTTTCAACAGCACTATCAAAAACTTTCTTAATATTTTTAATAGTAGGCTCTACTTGTTCAGCCTTAATGTTTCTAAAGTCAATAAGATTTAACAATGAAACATCTACCTGAGTTTCAGGAGCATTAGCCATTTTAATTGCTTCTTCTTTTAATTCATAAGCATTTAATCTAGCCTCAGCTTCTTCCTTTTCTTTACGAGCTTTTTCTATCTCGTAGTCTTTTCTTTCGTCCTCTTTCATCTTAGCTAGCTTATCAGCCTCACTTTGTTTAGCTTCTAATTCAGCTTCCCATTTAGCCTTAGCTGTATCTAAAGACTTTTGGACTTTTCTATCAAATTCACTTTGATAATTAGATTCTTTTAACATTTCGTCAAAAGTTTTAGGTACTTGAACATCAGCACCTGTGTTTTGGTTTTGTTGATTATTGTTCTCAACTACACCAGCGTTATTATTTGCGTCCATTCTTATTCCTCCTTTAGCCCCAAGCCATTTACTTAAACAAGTCCCCAGCTCATTGCTTCACACAAATATTCCCATTGTTGAGCCACAATAGAAAGGCATTAAAAAAAGGAATGTAGCTATCATTCCTCTTAATAATCATTATTTAGTGTCTATCTTATAGGCACTATATCAACAATAGTGTTTGATATTTAATTGAGTATATGTTCTCCAACTGGTATGACCTCTCTTAACACAAGATAAGTTCACTATCATAAATATCTTTTTATTATTGATATACTACCTATAAAGTAGTATAGAAAAACAGCACTTTATTTAGTGCTGTCATCTAATATATCTATTATCCTTTCGGATTCTTCCTGCTTTAAATTGATTGCTATTTGAACGATGAAATTATCCCATTCTTTATCATTCAATTCTTTATCAGGAACATTTACTTTATTTGATTCAAGTATATCTATATCTTCTTTGGATAATATCTTTCTTGGATTATTCATTTTTTTTACCTCTTCCCTTATAAGCTGTCTTGATACTTAATTCATCAATATCAATAGCAACCATTTTTTTATCTTTAAAGAACACTTGACTATTATTGATAGGACTAAACCAACTATTCTCAGGATTCTCTAAGATACTTTTTATATCTTCCTTAGTAATATTTCTATCTATCATTCTATCAATAGTATGTAATTTTACTTCACCAATAGTTCCAAAACCTTTAGCTTGAACATTATTAAGATATTCTCTCGTATCATTTACTTTATTATAATAATCTTTAAATGATAAAGTTTTCTTCCTTTCACCTATTTCTAGGTCTTTCTTATAATGTTTTCCTATCTCTTCTTTGAGTTTCGTTTCTTCATAATAATTGCTATTATTATACCTCAATTTAGCGTATTCTTCAATGTTATTAGGGATTTCAGTAGGTATTATCTTCTTTAACTGATTATATTCGGCTATAAGCTCATTATATTTCATTTCAGTTAGGTAAGTTATGGTACTTCTACAATAATGAAAATGATTATTGATAGGAGGTAAATTAGCTCCTACCTCTAGTCCTTTAATTGTATAAAGAACATCTCTACCATCATCAGCACTATATCTATAAAATCTATTCCAATCATTTACATAGAATAACATTCCATTCATACCATCACACATCTTAGTTGTCTTTTCATCTATCTCAGCAATAAATCTAGCTCTAAGTTTCTTTTGTCCTACATCTTCACCAGCTTTTAATAAAGACTTACTAGCTATTTCCACTACTTGGCTGTCTAAAGCACCGCTAGTTTTATCACCATTTATAGAAATATATCTATTTTGTTGTTTCTTAACTATATTTTTGAATACATCATCTTCAATATTAGGCTTTTTATTTTGCTGTAATTGGATAGTAGCTTGTCTTTCTATTTCTTGAGCATTAGTTAAAGCTAACGCTTCAATATAAGTTATCCAGCTACTACCCTTTACATTAGGCAAGCATAACATCGACCATATATATTCCCAAGTCAAGCTCCACTTTTTCTTTTTAGTAGGCTTTATTTCTTCAATACCCTGTCTATATAAGTCTTGTCCTATTTCAGTAAATAAGACTTGCTCATATTCGTCTAACTGATTTCTTTCTTTGATATAAGCTCCCCACAATAATATATCTAACATTTCTTGATTAGTAATATATCTTTTCCTAATCAATTCATTTACCATATATCCAAAATATCTATTCAATATATTGGATTCTTTCCACTCTTCTATAATCCTAAGTAGTTTCTTCTTTTTATTACTAGATATAGGTTTATTAAGGTCAGTATATTCAAAATCTATGCTATTGAATATATCTTGGATTCTATCTTGTGTTTTAGAACTTATTTTTTTATATATTTTAAGATAATCTCTTAATTTCATATCAGTATAACACCAGCGGTTATCTAGGATAGTTTTATTATCCATTATATATCACCTACTTTTCTTTCATTTGAACTTCGGTAGCTCCTTTTCCTTTGTTAGAAATAGGATTATTGGAGTTATCATTGCTATTAGAATCCTCACCATTTTCTTTATTATCTTCATCATTACCACCTTTTCCAAAAGATTCAATCTTTTTCATATTTTCTTCTAGGTTTTCTTCACTTTGAGTTTTCATCTTCTCAATTTCACTAGAAGCGTCTAACTCATCAGGTAATAGATTGATAACTGATTCATCACAAATAAGTCCTCTAAGTGATAAAGCTCTTGTGGTTTCAGCTTGTTTGTCAGTAGGCATATTTCTTTGTAGCTTTATTTTTAAATTTCTAAAATCATAATTAGTTCCTTTTTTTAAGTTGATTCTATTAGTAAATGCTTCCCACATAGCTAATAATTCTTTTCTTAAAGACTTATCTAGGTATGCTACTGATTGTTCAAGTGGAAAGAATTTCTTTTCTAGTGCTGAACTATTATCCGCATTAGTAAATCCTAAATCATTTACATTAGGGCAATTACTAATCATAAATATTAAATCTATAAGGGTTTTCTTATAGTTTTGTAAAGCACTATCATTGATATTCTTTTCTACCCATTCAATACTTCCTCCCTCACCAGCATAAAAGACAGGAGCTTGTAATACAACTTCATCTTCTTTTTGTCTTTTAATATTAGGAATCCATATTGTTTCTCCGTTTTCATCATATACAATTTCTTCTTGTTCTACTTGTATGACATTTCCCTCATCATCAGTTTCAACATCACCAAATTCATCAACCTTATCTACGAGCTTCTTTTCTCTTTTTTCAATAAGAGTTTCTTCTTTTGGCTCGTATCCTGTCACCATAAGTTTAGCGTCATCATTGTATTGGAAAGTATTTTTAGAGTTATTCATTACTCTTTCATAAGCACATATACAAGACTTAGCTAATTCAAAACAAGCTAATCCATCAGGATTTTCTATTGCTATACACGGAACACAGCCCCAGCTAATAGTTTCTCTAGCCTCTTCATCTTCATAAAAGTCCTCAGCTTGTAGCTTACTATTTTTAAAGTAATATCTAAATTCTTCAGTAGTCACTAATACAACATCATACTTTTCACCAGTAGCGTCAGTTTCTTCCCAATGTCTTAGCAATCCTATTTTCTTAACAGGTGTAGAAAAATCATATAAAGCTATAGTTTGTCTAGGGTCAGTATTAGCATAAACTATTTCATTATCTTCATTTTCATAAAAAATACCATAGCCAGCTGTCATATCAACATAATCTTGTACTAACTTATAATAAAAATAAGGGTCATCATTATAGTCCCTTATAAAATCAATAAATACTTGATATTCTTTTCTATCGTTGTCAGTTTTATTAAATATCTTATCAAATAATTTCTTTAAAATATTTTGTTTTTCCTCCGTAGGCATTTCTTCTACTTGATATATAGGTGCTTTACCACCCATATAACCACTAATCATATTAGATACTACTGATTCAAAACCTACTTTAATATTAGTATCATTTGTAGCCACTAAATCAAAAGTATGTCTTTTTCTATTCTTCATTTCATATAACTTTTTTCTTTTTTCCCATTCAGGTTTAGCGTCTTTTAATATAGAAGCTATATTGTCGGGATTGATTATATATTCTTTATTATATTGTAGCATAACTCATTCCTCCTTTACGCTGGTTTAGTGCTACCAAAAGACGACCCTTTTTCACCAACGGTCTTGTCATATATTCCAGCTAACACATCAGGTCCATCATCGTGAGCATTTTTACCTTTCTTTTGATATCTAGTAATGTGTTTATAAAATTCTTCCCATCTCTTAGCCCAGTTAAATGGAAAATGGATATGTTCCATAACCCAATATGAACTAGATAAGATTCTTGATTGTTTATTAGCTGTTTGAGTAAATGGTTTAATAACACATTTATTTGACTTGTACTTTTCTTTTAATATTCTCTTAACATTTCTAGCAAATCCTCGTCCACCATTATTGGATTCAATATAAGCTAGATTAACATTATTTCTAAATAATAAATCAGCACATTCATTTTCAGTTATTTCCATTCCCTCATCAGTAAATAAAACATCTATAATATAAGGCTCTTTATTAAGCAATCCATATACAATAGCACATAAAAAATCATCTCCGTCATCAGCTGTATCAACATACGCATATATTGTTCCAAATCCGGGATTGACTTGATATGTTTTAAGATTCTTATATAATCGACCTTTTTCATCGACACATATTTGATTGTAGTTAGCTTCAGCAATATCCTTATTCATATTCTTTATTTTGAATAGATAGTCTTTCTTGCTTAATACTTCATCACAAAGCATTGTTCCATCATCTTGAACAGCTTTATAGTTGATATGAATACAATCATCTTCATATTCTCTTAATATATACCCAGCTAAGTCATTTGTAGCCCATCTAGTCATAACTACTATTATCTTGAATCCTGTTTCAGTTCTTTGTAGCATTGTATCAGTAAACCAAGTTTGATGTTCTTCTAATAGTAGTTCATTATAAGCTTCTTTGGCTGTCTTGATTAAGTCATCTATAATCATTAGTAAACAACCAAATCCTGTAGCTGTACCTTTAGGAGAAGTTGCTAAATAATTGGCTTCTTCATTTCCCTCTAAAGCCCACTTTTTCATAGAAGCTTCACCATATTTAACTTTTACATTATGAAATACTTTACCAAAGATTCCATCTTCTTCTTGTATAGCGTCCCTTACAGCTTTAGCAAAAGTTCCGGATAGTATTTCATTATAACTACCTGTCATTATCTTATAATGGATATTTCTACCTAAACACCATTGAACAAATAATGTAAGAGTTCTACTCTTTCCGTGTCTAGGAGGCATATTAACAACTAATACTTTTTTTGGTGAATCTAAAAAAGCTTGCAACTGATAGCAAAACTCTTTTAAATATGTCCTACTCTCCATATATAAGTCAGGAGCTTTTAACTTACAATATTCCCAAAAACTACGCCTAGCTAATTCATATTTTGCCTGTTCTCTTACATACTCAGGTATTATCATCTCTAATCACCAGCCAATTTTCGTAATTCTTCCTCACTTAAATTAGCATACGGATTGATTATGTTATTAGTTATGTTTGGAGCTTCATCTTTAAACATTCCTAAATACTTGCCTAGTAGTTCAAGAGCTTTCATCTTATCATAGGTTTCTACAGCAAAGCCTGATTTTGTCTTTTTATATCCAGCTATTACTTTTCTAGTAGTTTCATCTAACTCACTTGTTTGAGTAAATATAACATTATCTTCGAAGTATTCTTTCTTAGTTCCGTCTTTATCATCTTGTAGCATTATTCTATTTCTAACATTTTGACTAATCTTAGTTCTATCAGTAAATGCTATAGCTGTGAGCTCTTTTACTATATCTTCTATAGTCACTATAGCCTTTTCTTCTACTTTCGATTGTAGCTCTTCTATGTATTCTTTTACCTTAACATTTCTTAACAATCTACTAGCACCAGCCATAGCTGTTTCTTCTTTCTTGCAAGTCTTATATACACTTAGATAAGCTTGTGTACCATTCATACCTAATTCAAGATACTTTTGGCAAAATAGCTTTTGTTGATTACTTAAAGAGGTCATTATCCATCACCTCCAGCTAGAAGTTCAGCATACTTCTTATCATTACATTCTTTTAGAGCATTAGCCATAGCAACCGCTAAAGATTCTTTTTGTTTTGGTGATTCAACGCCTAAATCAATTCCTATAGTCAATTCATCACTTTTAATAGCTTTTACTTCTTTAAATACATCTAACATCTTTTCAAATTGTAAAGCTATCCAATCCGTCATTTCTTCATTTCTAGCCCAATCTTTAAAACTATTTTGCCACAAACCACTTTCATATAAAAAGGCGTGTACTATTTCGTGCCTTAATGTCTTTCTTTGCCATAATTCTAGGTCTTCGTAGCTTTCACCATCTTGTATTAACTTTTTTACTACAATCTTTTTTATAGTAAAATCAGCGTACCCGTCAGCGTCTTTTAATATTGGATAGTCTTTTTCTTCGGCGTCCATTACTATTTCGTATTCCGTTCCTAGTATTTTTACTTTCATATCTAGCACCTAGCCTTTCTTTCTCTATTTCCTCATCACACTTTTTATTTCTAGGACATAGCTTACAGCTTCCGCTATATCTCATACACAACCACAATGTATTCTTTTCTTTCATAGACTATCTTTTCCTATCATTTCTTTTATTTAGCCAATCTATGATTTCATCTATATAATTGAGTGCAATTACCCCTCCACAAAATATACTCATTCCTAATAAGAATAAAATCTTTATTATTGTTTCAATCATAATCATCACCCACTTTTTAATCACATAAAAGGAGCTATTTCTAGCTCCACTCTTTTTTGTTGATAACATCAACGAATAAAAAGAATAAAAAGGACGGGTGTACAAAGAATCGAACTTCATATACACCGCTTTCATTACTTACTAACGATGTGTTTTTCCTTTAAACTACCACCCATATTTAATCAAATAAAAAATAATTATGATTGTTGATTCATTCAGCTATCATAATTATTTCATTTTACTATATTATATCATTATATTTTCAGTAGTCCATACAGCACTTTTTCAGCCATTTTTCAATTTTTATAATTCATTCATAAAAGTATCAGGAAATATATATACCTTTAATTTATTTATAAGTTCTTTCTTATTCATACTTATAGTCCCTACTGAGCAATCTAACTCCTCAGCTATTTCCTCTATAGTCATTTCTTTAAAATAATACATTGGAATAATCTCATACCATTTATTATCTTCAATTTTCTTTAGAGCATTATTAACTAGCCTTACTTGTGACTTTGCCTTTACTGATATTTGCTTCAATTCACTTATTCTAGTTTCTAGTGTTTCATCACCATAAATATAAGTGGCGTCCCTCTCATTTAAAACAAGAGTATTTGATTTAGCTGGAGCTTTAGGTATATCTTCTATTTCCTTTTCTAATTGCTTTACTTCATCATCTATCAACTTTATAGCCTCTGGTAAAACATTTAAACTATATAATATCTTTTCCGTACTCTTATAAGATGATTTAGGATTCTTTAATAACTTCTTACTTTTTAATTCTTCCAGTACCTTTTTTACTATCTCATTTTTAGTTTCTTCCTCCATTAACTATTCACCTCCATATCTAGCTTTAATTGTTCCTTATCTTTAGGAATCATAATATTTAAGTTTAATGGGTCATTTTTATATAAATTTATATAATGGCTTTCTCTTTCATTCAAATTGCTTATAGGACATATTTCTATTACTTCAAATAAATAATCACATATATTATCTATATTAAATCTTTCAGTTTTTAAATGTTGTCCCCATCTAAATATTGGTACATATTTTGTTTGACCTATATAAAACTCTCCTGTTGATTTTTTAGATATTTTATATATAAATCCATCATTATAATTAGAAAAAGATTCTTTGGTAATAAATTCATCAACATAGTTGTTTCCATTTTTATTTTGTTCTTCTTGCTTTAATGCTTCACAATGTTTATCTTTACATTCCTGAGAGCAATAATAATATTTATTATCAATTTTCTTCCCAATACCAATATAGTGATATGTTTGATATAAATTGTATGGAGTGCTAAATACATCATTAAAGACTTCTTTATTACAATAATCACATTTATAGCTAAGTATTTGAGATTTAGAATTATCATATTTATTATGATATACAACCGAGCAATATTGGAATCCTATTGGAACATTTTTCTTTCTACCAAAGTTGATATTAGGATATGTTTCTTTAATGATACTTTTAAATTCTTCCCGATTTTCAGCAAAGACATATCCACTATCTATCAACTTCCTATTTACTTCACTATCAAAGAATCCATAAGTATAACTTTTTTCACTCTCATCACAAGCTTCATAAATTCTATATACATACAATTCCTCATTCATACTCTTTCACCGCATAAATAGGTAAATCTTGTTTTAAAGTCACATTTAGTTGAATATAAGTCTTTTTACTTCCTATAGCCGAATAATCAATAGTTTCTAAGTTTAATTCATATTCGGAATCAACTCTATCTAAAATATTGCTTAATCTTCTTATTTTTTCATTTATGTCATTTAGCAAGTCTTTAGCCAATTTTAATGAATCTTTTTCATTCATTTTTAACACCTCCTACAACTACTCTTTCGTGACTTATTGTATTTTCACAATAAATATATCCATTTTCTATATAAAACTTTAAAATTCCATCTTTTACTTTAATAAGTATATTTATTACATCTTCTACAGCTTTCATTTCTTCTTCACCATATCTAATATTTCTTGGTAAACTTTTAGTCTTTTTTTAGAAGTCCATAACAAGCCTGTTTTTTCATATTCAATAGCTCCCTCTAAATAATTTATTAGATTTTCTTTATCAGCATATAAACCGCCTAATTCAGCTTGTAATCCTAAAAGATGTCTTTCTCTCATTTCATTAACTTCCTCAGCCCTATCAATTAGCCTTAGATTTTCTTCTCTTAAATTTTGATTTTCAATAAGAAGTTTTCTTATTCCAAAGTCATTAACATATTCCATTTTAACTTCTTTTTTCAGTAATTCTTCTTGTGACTCAGTATAATTAAGAATAGGTATTATAGTCTTTCTTACTCTTCCAAAACTATCTAAAGAATACTCAATGTTTTCCATTACTTATATCACTTCCCATCTCAAAAAAATCTTTATTAGCTACCATAATCTTATCAGCCATACTATCAGGAACTATCACAACTTCTCTACCATACATAGTAGGGGGCATTTTTTTAGCTTGTAATTGTCTATACTTTTTATTTTTGTTTTGAATCTTTCTTGATAGATGATTTATTATTTGTCTTTGTTTATAATTTTCTTTGGTGTACGCTTCTAAATTAGTTTTTAATATAATTTCATAAGTTTGTAATGAGCCCTGTAAATTTTTTATTTCTTCATCTTTACTTTTGATTATTTTATCTAATTCTAAATAATCTTTAAAATCTACAAATTCTTGTCCTTTTACTAAATCAGGGAATATATAATGTCCATACCAAGTCTTACTCATTGTTTACCTCTCTTATTTCTAAATCATATTGATAACCAACTTTACCAATCAATGCTTCTAATCCTTTTTCAGCTCTTGCTCTTGAGGAATATTTTTTTGCCTCTCCTATATTTTTTGTCGTAGCAATGTAATACTCTCCTTGTACTATATAAGTGTTTATGTAATATTCATCTATCGAGTAATAACTAGATTTATTTACTATTACAAACATCATTTCACCTCATCTAATATTTTTAGCAATATATATTTTAATTCACTTCCGTATTTTCCCAGCATTGTATTACTATATTTATGTTTTAATATTTCTATTGCTTCATCAATTTTTGATTCTAATTTTTGATAATCTTTATAATCAACAACATCTAATTCAGTACCATCAGCTATCTTTAATAAATAATGTCTTACGCCACCATTTCCAAGTAAAATTTTCTTGATTCTTTCTTTTTCTTCTTCACTCATTTTAAAAGACAATTCTAAATCTTTATTCATCTTTATCCTCCATAGGAACAAAAGATGGAGCATTAAACATTTGGACTTGAATGTATCTAGCTAATTCATCGGCACTTTCATTTTTTGAATCAAATAAATCTTTTATAATTTCCTCACTTACTTTTTTAAAATTATCTTCATCTTTTTCAAAATGAGATTTAATTAAAGAAATAACCTTCTTTATTGCAACTTTAGTATAATCATCTTTATAAAGTGATGTGTATTCATTTAAGCAATACTCTAACTTTTGATTATCTAATTTCAGCTGTTTATTTTCTTTTAATAATTCAAAGAATCTATTAAAAGTATCACATATCATTTCAGCGTCTTCTTTAATAGGACAACTTACTATTGAATTTCCACCTACTAATTTTCCATCAGGATTCCATATTCCCTCCCAATCTAAAGGACGCACTATATAATTACCTAATAAATTTTCAAATACAGCAAATGGTGTGTTAAATCTATCTTCTATTTTTCTAATTATTGGTTTCATATTAACCCTCTCTTACATTTAAGACATTTTGGCAACCACAATGAGGACAATCGAAACATTCAAATTTTTTAGTACCTGTAGCTATACCATTTATCCCTTTATTTTCTTGAACAATATATTTATTATCCTTTATTAAATCAAATTGTTTTCCACATACTTTGCATATATTGATTTTTTCAAGTTCTTTAATATCTATTACTTGATTCTTTTTATTAAACAAACAACTAAACATTACTATCACCTCTTAAAATTAAATCTATTTGAGTATTTTTAATGTTATTTATTTGAATGATTACATTATTGATACATTGTTTCCATTCGTTGATAGCTTGTTCTTTAGCTCCATCTCCTCGAGGTGGCATAAAATTAAATGCGTTTATGTACTCAATCATTTCATCTACAGCTTTATCAAATTGCTTAATTGGTCTTTTCATTCCTAGTTTCTTCCTACTCATCTTTAGCACCAAACTTTCTATTTATTGATTTTTTTAAATAAGCAAAAGGGCTTTCTTCATCGTTCTCATATTGACTTTTATAATAACAATCATAGCAATTATGAATCCATTGAATTGCTCTCAAATCCATTTCACTATTCTCGAATAAATCAATCAACATTTTAAATTCTTTTTTATGTGTGTTATTTTTTTCATCATACTTATTTGCAATATAATAAGCGTCATAACTATCTAATAAATTATCAACAGCTTTTAAATATTCTTCTTTACTTTTCATTTGATTCACCAGCTTCTAATATTTTCTTTCTTAATTCATACCAGCTATCATCAATTTTAAATTTACTATTTTTTTCAATATGGTCTATGATTCTAAATAATAAACATTCACCATTTCTCATATCATCTAAACTATTGTAAGCTTCTATTGGTGGGTCAATTCTTTTCCCATTTCTTCCTATTCTAAATATAAGTATTGGTTGAAATAATCCGCTACCAATCATATTAGTTGGATATAACATTTGAATTAACATTCTCCAATCCATAGCTTCAACTTCTTTGACATTAGTTTTAACAACTCGTGCTATTTCTTTTTCGGTAAAGTCATAGTAAGATACTCTACCTCCAGCTTCTACATATTTTTTATCTTCTTCCTTATAATTCATCTTTGTCCTCCTTAAACTTTTTTTCTAAATCTTCTATGGTATATTTGTTATATTTAAAAGGTCTATTTGTTTTAGATTGGAATTTCTTTAATCTATTCCAATATTCAGGTAAATGTTTATAGTAATTTTTTAACTCTTTTAGATTCTTGTTAGCACAACACCAACAACTAACCCTATCAAGTATTGAATAAAGTTCTATTCCGTCTTCTAACCAATTAAAGCCTTTTTCATAACAATAATTTAAACAATCTTTTTCGGTCATTTTCCATTCAGCTAGCGGAAATAATTTATTACCTTTTCTTTCTTTTTCTAATCTTCGAGGCTCGTCATAAGCTATTCCTACATATTCATAATTACCTCTACAATACTTTTCTATTTTCTTTAGCTTTTCGGTAGTTCCCCATCGGCAACGACCACCACACCAAGAATATCCTTTGCTAGTTGTACCATTTCTTTTTAATACTGGTTTTTCAAACATTGTATATTCAAAAGGTTTATCAGGCTTCAACTCAACATACTTAATATTGTTTTCTTTTAAAATAGGCAATATTTTATCTCGTATATTATATATAGCTTGAAATTCCATACCAGTATCATAAAATACTACTTCATCTAAAGGACACTTCTTTTCTATTAAGAGTAATAACATAGCTAGACTATCTTTGCCAAAGCTGACACTTGCTATATACTTCATTTTAGTCCTCCATATTTTCTACTTGTTGAATGAGTTTAACTAACCTTATACAAAACTTATATAAATCAGCTTTACTCATTGTTATCAACTCTTGTTTATTTTCTTTTTTATCTTTAAATACATCTTCTAGCATTTGCTTAGTTAAAAGCTCTATAGTATCCTCTAGTGTATCTAATTTAGTCATTGTAAATATTTTCTATATGTTTTAATTGTTTTTCTAACATTTCTTGTTGTTTCTTTTTAAATTTTTTTAAGTCCTTTTCATCTTTAATTTTTACAACAAAAGAATATAAAGAACTAATCAACAACACTAACATAGTAATTATTGCTAGAATCCAATATATAACTTGAAACATATTAAACTTCCTCCTTTATTACTTTTTTTATCCAATCAATCATCTTAGTATAATTTTCTTCGTTGATTTTACTAGAAGACACTACTCTATAAATTTCACTTAACTTAGCTTTTTCTTTTAGATATAAATTATTGATAGTTTTAATTTCTTTATCTTTATCTTTAAGTTTTTGAGCTAGGATTCTATTGTTGCTATCCAAGAGCTGATTCCTAGCTGTAAGTTTACTAATTTTTTCATCTTTTTCTTCGTTCATATTATCAGCCTTTACTCTTCAACTAAGGTGTACTTCTTATATTTATTAGCCCACCCTAGACTATTTTTACTTTTAACCCATTCATCAGTAATTTTGTAGTTCTCTTTTCTTAAAAGATATATGGCGTGTTGTAAATCAGTTATTCTATAAATCGAATAACATTCCATCGTGGATATACTTCCATACTTCTTTAGATGATTCAACACAATATCTTTTTGACTTATCTTTCCCATCTCTAATCCTCAAAATCTAATACATCTTTCCAATAGACAATATCTAATCCACATTCACTAGCCATATCTAAAATTGTTTCTATTAAGTCGTGCATTTCTTTAGTATCAAATTTAGAACTTCCATCATAGCATTTATAATCACAAAAGATTTTTTCACCAACTTGGATTCTTCTTGCTAATTGTATGGCTCTAAATCTTTCTCTTAACATTGGTACAGCCTGAGGCTCAACTAATAGATGAGTATATTTAGCTCCAGCCCTTACTAAAGCTTCAATGTAAATGTCATAATCATCATTTGACCTATCACCATTTCGAGCTTTGTCTATCTCACCTATTAGAGCCCACATATATTTGTTTTGCTGTTCCGTTCTTTTATCTTTAGCTTTAGATATTACTATGGAATATAATTCACTCTTATCTAAGTCTTGAATTAAATATTTATAGTTCTCTCGTATTGTTAGTGTTATTTCAGTTTCAAAGTTTTCACTTTTTCCAGTACGAGCATAATTACCTACAAGCTTCATAAATCACCTAGAAAGGTAAATCATCATCACTAATTACTACTTCTTCTCCAAAATCTTTAAATGGGTCATTTTCTACTTCTTCTTCATCTTCATCAGGTATAGCGTCATATCCGTCGTACTCAGGCTCAGGTCTTCCATCTTTAGGCTTACTTTCCAAGAAAGTCAATTCGTCTACTCTTACATCAGTTGTATATCTTGTAGTTCCATCTTGGGCTTCATAGCTTCCTGTTCTTAATTTACCTGTAATACCTATTTGACTACCTTTTTTCATATACTTAGCTAAATTCTCGGCTGTTTTATTCCAAAAGATACAACTTATAAAGTCGGCACTTTGTTTTCCAGCTTCTTTATCTTCTTTGCTGATTCCTCTATCAACAGCAATAGTCACTCTTACATAAGCTCTATTATCTTGTGTATATCTTAATTCAGGGTCAGCTACTAATCTTCCAACCAATTCAACACTATTCATTTTTATCATCTCCTAATATTTCATCTAAGATTTCTTTGATTCCCTTTAGTCCTGATTTTAGGAAGTCTTTTAACTTGTCTTCATCTATTGACATTTTTTCAGCATTAAAGCCAATTTCCAAAGCTTCTTTTAAGTCATCTTCTTTGAATCCAGCTTCTTTTAAATGAGCACCAATATTAGCAAATAAGCTTAATATTTCTACGCCACAGCCTAATATAGCTCCACCTTTATTAGTCATAATTAATACACTATCAGCACCCTTTAATAATTCTTCTATTCTTTTAATTTCTTTTTCATCTATTGTTTTTTTCATTTTGTTTTTCCTCTCTTTCTCTAATTTCTCTAAGTCCAGCGTATAGGTCATCTATTCTTCTTTCTATCCAGCTGTTCTTTTCATTTATTAAACTTTCATAATCTTTTTGAAATGTTATTGTTTTTGGCTCAGCATTATATCTTTCACTATCGTCCATATATCTTGTTGGAGTTTTCTTGATATAAGTTAAGGTCATACAAGTTGCTATTTCAAAATCAATACTATTTATAAAATTTATTAACTCTTCTTTAGTCATTGTTATATACCTCCAAAAATTCATTTAATTTTTTTATTAAAACCTCTCTAGGTTTTCTTTTTATTTCTACTATTTGTCCTATTCCTTTTTTAGGAAGCCAAATAGCATATAGTTTTTCAAAAGTCTTGCCCATAGCTAATTCATAATAAGATAGTTGCCAGCTTAGATATTCTTCGTCCAATTCAGCTGTTGTCTTAATATCACATAAGCTTAAATACCCTTTGACATTTGCTATCATATCGAATCTACCAGCATACTTTTTTTCAAATTGAATCATCATCTCTTGTTCCAAAACATCTATGTTGTATCTATTCTTTAGCTTTAAATATTGTCTTAGACTTGCTTCTTGAATATAAGTTAGTTCTTTAGCTTGAATAGTGACATCAAAAGCCTCTTGAATAGCCATTGTTTTAATGTTAGCTTCATACATCTCTATTGATTCGTGTATCGTTGTTCCGTATTGAGCTTTTTTATTTAATATTTTTCTATCGACACCTTTATATTTATCAGGAAATATAAAGTGTAGGATTTCACTAACACTTGGAGTTATTACTCCATCAACTAAATAGATGTGTGGCTCTTCTAAAAAGTCAATCATTACTCAACATCAATAGTTATTGAACTTGATACACTTGAATCTTTAGAATATTCTTCATAAATTTCAGGACATTCTTTTTTGAATCTAGCCGAATCAAATCTTTTAGTTGTATATCCTTTTTTTATCTTAGCGGAGAATCCATCTCTAATAACGCTATCTTTTCCTACTGATTCCATAGCTTCTTTTAGTTGAGCTTTAAAATCTTTATCCATTAAGTCAAACTCTAATTTTAACTTTGCTAATTTTTTATAATCTTCAATAGTTTTTTCAGGTATAACTATCTCACCTTTTTCAATGATTACTAATTTATTTTCTTCCATCTTTAATTCCTCCTAATCTAAATAGTTATCATCATCTTGCGGAGCTTCAACAGGTGCTTCCACTTTTTGATTTTCTTTTCTTTTTATTAAGCTACTAGCTTCTAGTAAAGTAAGTTCAGTTATTTTTATCTTTCCTATATGTTTCATCAAAGGTACTAATTCCTCAGCTGTATAAAGTTTCTTGATAATTTCTATTTGATTTTCCTGTACTGGTAAATCTCCACCTTTTGGCTGTTCTTTCTTTGGTGTAGCTTTTGTAGTTGTTTTTTTAGGTGCTTCTTTTGGCTTTTCAGCTGGTGCGGATTCACTCTCATCAGTTCTCTTTAAAAATTCATCACTTTCACTATCACTATAAATTCCTGAGTAAGCAATTCTACTATTTTTAAGAACTACCCTATCAAAACATCTTTTCAAAGCCATAGCGTAAGGATAATCATTTTTACAATTATCTTTACTAACTTCTCCAACTTCATATAATCCCTGTTCAGGACATATATAGCTATATACAAGTGAGTTGTTATATCCCTCTTTGTCTAGTGACATACATTCAGGCTTGAATTTTAATTTTTCTTCTAATACATCATTAATTTTTAAACAACCATCGTGACTTATAATAAGTCCGCTATACATAGCTTTTGTTTTATTGGCATAGGTGTTTACTAATATCCAAAAATCACTTGGCTCTAATACGCCCTTATATTTTTCACTATTTAATAATTCAGTAGCTTTATTTTTAGCTTCGTTATACTTTGGTGTATGAAATTCCACTGGTATTTTTTTACCATTTATATTTTCTTCTTTTTTCTCACCGAAGTTATATGTTGTCTTTTTTTCTTTGGTTTTCGTCTTGGCTGTTGCCATTGTTTTAATTCCTCCTTTAATTTTTTTATTTCATTTTTTTGTCGAGTAATAATTCTATCTTTGTACTCATCTTCTTTTTGTAAAGTTTCATAATTATTTTCTAAAGTGTTATATTTTCTTAATAATCTCCAATACCGCCCTGTTCTAACTAAAGTTTCTTTTATCATTCCTTATACCCCAATAGCATAGAATCAGTTTTGTTGGTAATAGCTTTTCTATATTCAAAAATTTCATCTAGTAGTTCTTTAGGATATTCCTTTTTTAAAGAATACCAATCAATCATATCTTTTAAATATTTCATTCTTTCTTTTGGAATTGACTTATTATTTTCTAAAACTTTATGTAAGTGAATTGGCATTTGATTTTTGTATTCTTCTACCAATTCCGCACATACAGGAAAATACTTGTTTTTAGTTCCTATTGAATGAATAGCCATATAGAAAATTGTGACATCTCCACTACTAAACACTTCATACCAAGTTGTTAGCTCATCATCTTTCATATCTTTCAAATAAAGATTAGCCAATTTTTTCATACCTTTTAGAAATTCTAATTTTGTCATTGTACTCTACCTCTTTCAAGTTCAATAGCTCTATCTAAATCCGACATTGATATATCTTTCAAAGTCTTCTTTTTTGGAGTTGTTTTTTGATTTAGGTAGCCCTCAAATTTATTGCTAAATAAAGTTTCAGGTCTTAAAAATTTTTCAAAATCAGTTCCTAGCCATTCATCAGCTTTATTATCAATAACAATTTTAAAATCGTTTACTTCAAATCCATCATTGATTCTAGCTCTAATCAATTTTTTAGTTTTATCACTTGAATATTTATAATGAGAATTAGTTTTTAAATTAAGATAATCAATAATACCTTTTATTTCTTCCAAAGATATTTTTTCTTCATTATTTATAATTTCAATATTATTTTCATTATCAATTTCATCTTCATTTTCATATTCATATTCAATTTCAGTATTTGTTAAGTTATTTGCTTGTGTATTTGCTTCATCATTTGCTTTAGCAAAATCTTTAGCACTTTTTTTGTTTGCTCCTTTTTTTCCAGCCTCAGCCCTTTTATCACTTAGAATTCCATCTCTTCTCATTCTTTTTTGAAATAATAAATCTTCTTCTAAAGTTAAAACTTTTTCTTCCAATAATTCTCTTAAAGAATGTTCAATTATAGAAATGTCATAAGGCATTTGTTTAGCAAGTTTCAAAGCAAAGTTTTTTATATTGTCATCAGTTTGCTTATCTTTTTGCTTTAGCAAAATACACCCGTATTCATCACTTTTATGTAAGATACACATTATTCTTACATAAACTCCAGTTGATTCAGCACTACACTCTATCAACTTTTCATCAGTTAAAAAGTCTTGCACATATAAAGGAAGATAAGGTTGATTTCTCAAAGCCATTTTTTGTAATTACCTCCATTCCTTTTTTGCTTTTTTCTCTCTTAGATGATATAATCTAAGAGTAAAATATTTTGTTTTACATTTGATTTATGAGTTCTTCGACAACTTATAAATCTTTTTTTATTCCATAAATTCATCAATAAAATATTCAATGATTTCTCCTCCTATAGCAAACGCTAATAAGAATGTTAAGAATCCAAACCAAGTCCAGCCATACATATTTCCAGTTATCCAACTATAAATAGTTAACATATATACATCGTGACCGACTATATAGGTACACATAAGCAAAATTACAAGTAATGCTATATTCTTCCATTTAATTTTTAATCTTTTCTTTGTCCTTTTCATTCCAATTCCTCTTTCCTACTTTTGTTTAAGATTACTTCTTTAATCTTTAGTTCTTTTTTAACTAAATGTGTTGGTATCAGGACTTCTCTACCACTATCAGGAATGTAATAATTTTTATCTTTAGCAATTTCTAAAAGATGTTTCATTACTCTTTCACCATATCGTCTTCCCTGTCCTAACAATTCAGTTAATTCTTTTTGATTTAAGTAAGGCTTTTCCATTTAAAATCACCTCTTCTTTGCTAGTCTTATGGTTATTTTTTATTTTTTTTGTTATTTTCTTTTGTAGAATACCAAGCTACTATCCATATAAAAGCAATAATAGTTCCACAAATAATCAATAACGCTTGAATACCTGTACTCATCTTAATCCTCCTCATTTCTATACATATTTTCATAGACAAGATTAAAAAAATATAATGGTTTAACTTCATAAAAATCCAATATAATTGTTAGCTTGTCTAAACTTTGTAATACTGAGCCTTTTTCATATCTAACCAATGTTCCAATATTTATCATATTTTCTTCGTTTTTTTCATTGATTCCATTGATTACTGATTCCAAAGATAAATCTTTTTCAGCTCTCAATTTTCTAAGTTCCTCAGCAATTTTAATTTTAAGAAGTTCTATTTTATTGTTCATCGTATCACCTCCTACAATCCAATCATACTATACATATTTTCATAAGTCAATAGAAATTATACAAATTTTCATAAAAAACTTGTGTTGGTGTAAAAAATATATTATAATGAGTATAGATTGGAGGTAGTCTATGAATAATTATTTTGCCGAAAATTTAAAATATTTACGAGAAGAAAAAGGCTGGTCACAAAGTGAACTAAGTAGGCAAACGGTTAGAGTATGCAATATACATAATAAAGATGTACCTGAGGAAAAACATATTAAACCTATAACACAAGCTTCTATTGCTAGATGGGAAGCTGGAGAAAATTCACCTAGTATAGATAATTTAGTTGTTTTAGAAGAAACTCTTTTTGTAAGATTACCTGACTTGATAGGAAAAAATCTAAAAGACAACAAAGAAGAAAAGGTAAAATTATCTAAAGAACAAGAAAAAGAACTATTAAAAGATGTACTTAAAAGAAAAGGATTCTTAGATGAAAATGAAGAATTAAGTGAAGAAAATTTTAATATGTTAATAAATTTTGCTAAAGCAAATAAACAATTTATAATGAAAGATAATGACAAAGAATAAGAATATCCCCTATAGGAAATATTCTATAAAAAGTATATATAGTGTCACATCTACATTCGTAGCTTCTAATTCACTATATAGCAATAATTTTAAGTCCATTATCCGCTATTCCCCCTCTCGGGGCTCTATTATAAATTTAAACATTCTATTATACCAATTATTGGAAATATAATGTGTGTATTTACCTTAAATGGTCGATTTTAGATGTTAAATGGTAAAAATTAACAAAATTTATAATAAAAAATACAATTCAAGCAAAAAATACGCTAGTTCAGGTATTTTAAATAAATATGAAAGGAAGTGTAAAAATGATTAAATGTCCTAAGTGTGGAAGTGATAATGTTTCCATTCAAGTAGTAAATGAAGTAAAGATGGTGAGAAAACATCACGGAATATTATATTGGATAACTATTGGTTGGATAATATCATTATTCAAGTGGCTATTCTTTACTTTACCAGCTTTAATATTTAAAGTGTTTGGTATTGGTAAAAAATATAAAACTATAAATGTTGAACATAAAAAAGCTGTATGTCAAACTTGTGGTAAAGTTTGGGAAGTAAAATAAAAAAAGAACGCCTAGAGGTGCAACTCCAAGCGTTTAATGAAAACCCATAAGACTAGCAATCTTAAACAAAAATAACCGAGGCTATAATTGTAATTAGGTCTTCTATTACATTATAGCACTCTTTAAGGAAAATAACAATAAAGGAAGTGCTAAAATGTCCGTATTTAAAGATAAAGAAAAGACTAAAGATGGTCGACAATGGCGTTTCAAAGTTTACTATCATAATACCGAGGGAAAATTAGTACCCTACACTTCTAAAAGGTATTTACTAGAAAAGGAAGCCAAAGCCGAAGAAAGAGTATTTTTACTTAATCGTGACGCTCCAGTAAAAAAAAGGTTTGATGTTGTAGCTGATGACTATTTTGAAGACGCTTTTAAACGATTAAGAGAATCTACTGTCTTAACATATAAATCAAATTATGAGAATCATATAAAACCATATTTTAAGAATAAATTTATAGATGAAATATCCGTAATGGATATTGAGAATTGGAAAAATAAGCTTTTAGATAAAGGATTGTCAGTAGATTCTTGTAATCAATACTATGTTGTGTTTAAAGAAATATTTAGTTTTGCTAATAGAAAGTATGAGTTAAATTATAATCCTGTTGAATTATCAGGACGCTTCAAAAAGAGAAATGATGAAGTTGTTGAAACAAGTAAAAAATTAAGATATATTATTTATGAACAATATTGTAAGTTTATAAATGTTATTAAAGATGAACTATGGCATTGTTTCTTTCTAACATTATACTTTACAGGAATGAGAAAAGGTGAAATGTTAGCTCTTACTTGGAAAGATATAAACTTTGATACTAAAAAGATTAGCGTAAACAAAACTATCTCATTTAACACTAAGACAGGTAAATATAAAATAACAGCTACTAAGAATTGTCTAAATAGAGAAATAACAATGTCTAAAAAGTTAAGAGAAGAATTACTAAAGTATAAAGAGTTTGTTAAACAATATGGTGACTTTAGTGAAGATTGGTTTGTATTCGGTAATGGTGAAGTCCTATCCGATTATCAAGTTCAAAAACATAGAAAGATATATTTTAAACTAGCTGATATGGAAAAGGAAATGATAACCATACACGAGTTTAGACATTCACACGTTAGCGTATGTATAAATGAATATTTAAAATCAGGGGAAACGGATTCAACAAAATTCTTCTTGATGATGTCCCAAAGAATGGGTCACAGCTTACGAGTAATGCAAGAAGTTTATATGCACTTATTCCCTAGTGTTCAAAATGAAATTGTTGATTTACTAGATAATTTATAAAATATTAGTACCTAAAATAGTACCTAGAATTTTGGAAAGTCCCATAAAATAAGGGAAAAGCATAGTTTTTAGTTTTTTATCATAAAAAGCCATAAATATATGACTTTTTCAAATTTCTATATTAAAATCATAATGATTTTATAACCTCTTTTTGGAATTCTACTACGCAAATATAATCCAAAAGCAATACTTGTAAACAATAATTTCATTACAATTTTATGCATCATCCCCGCATGATTGTATTTTGTTTGAAAATAGTATTGACTTTCTTTCAATATTTTATATTTTTGAACACTTGTATGCGCTTTATCTATTGTTATTGAATGATTATGAAAAACTTCTACTGTTCCATTGATTAAAATTTTTTGTTGTATTTGTTGTAATTTTTTCGCTAAAACATTTTCTTCATAATATAGAAATAAATTTTCATCAAAATAATCTACTTCTTTTAAAATCGATCCTTTAATTATAAAGAAACTACCTGACATGGCCTCCACTTCTAAAATTTTATTTTTTACATTTTTTATATCATAATAAAACTTTTTCTGATACTTCTTATAAATACCTGGAATACTTAATATAATATCTTGCCAAGGAAAAGGTACTTTCCAACCACAATTATATCCTGCATGTTCCTTTATAATTGGCGCTACTACAGCAGTATTGTCCGTAAATGTGTCTAATAATTTTCGAATATCATCTTCACTATTTATAATAATATCTGTATTGCTTACTATTATATAAGCATTCAAACTTATTCCATTTAAATACTGCGCTCCTACATTGATGCCATAACCATACCCCCCATTATGATCACTCTCTAAAATAATAATTCTATCATTTTCTAATTCTTTTATTTTTTTTAAAGAATCGTCGGTAGAACAATTATCCACAATAACAATTTTATCAATTATTTTATAATGCTCTATCATATTCACTACTTTTTTTACATTTTCATAATCATTATAGTTTACCATTAAAAAATTAGCTCTCATATACGATTCCCCCAATTGATAAGATTAAAACATAAACAACAATAATACTAACAGATGGAGCAGTTACAATATGCCCTGAAAATAAAGATAGCAACAAAATCAAAAGAACACTAATCGTAGATGAAAGTTCAAAATGAATTTTCATTTTCTTTACATATTCTACTAGTAACCATATAAATGGTATAAAATAAACAATACTACCGACAATTCCATGACGAAAGAACACGTCATAATAATCCATTTCAATTTGCTTTATATAGACATCATCTGTTCCATAATTTTCAATATAACCAATCCCTAATAACTTTTGATTCCAAGAGGCTTTATGATAATGATTTGCTGTTTTTCCCAAAAATCGAATCCGTTCACTAAAAATAAAATGGTCAATCTTCTGAATCGTCATCAAATCAGAAATAGAACGTATTTCTAAAAAATCTAAATGAATTTGAATATTTTTATAAAAAGAAGTTTTTGGAATAAAAACGATTAACAGAAAAACCCCAATTATTCCTGTAACAAATAAACAGGCAATGGGTTTCCACTTTTTACTTTGCACAAGCTTTACAAAATAATAGATTCCGTAAAGGATACAAGTAATAAAAAGACTCAAAATCGGTACTTTGGTTCCAATCGTAAAATATATAAAAAATATAAAACACATACCAAATATGACGACCCATTTTTTTTGTTGTAACAATTTATGAAAAAGAAAGGGAAACAAAATAGATAAAATACCACCTACTTCATTACAGGAATAAAACCATCCTATTGTCCCTACCTTGCTGTGTGCGTAACTATTAAAACCAGTGTGTGTTATCATAGGTAAAAAAATGAATAAAAGGTAAAAAAACAATACCATATATAAATATTTTGTTTTCGGTCTAAAACGATCTTCCAAATATAAATTGTATATACAAAGTAAAGCAATTGGAAAAAAGAAAGTTCGAATTAAATTTTGACATTCATAGAGAAATACAGATACATCTTTTTGCAAAATAATTTGGGTACAAAAGAAAACAATATATAGTAGGATACAAGAAACTTCCAATACAATCTTTCTTCTATACCGACATTTACTGATAAAAAACAAATCATAGAATAGAATTCCTAAAAAAAACACTTTCACTACCATTATCGCTGTAAAAGAACTTTTCAAAAAATGAATAGAAAAAGCAGTTATACAATCAAATATTGGCCCCAATAGTAAAAAACAAATAATAATTGACTCTATATGTGTTCCTATCCAAGTATTGATTTTTTTCATTATATCACCAAATTTATTATATCAAAGTGTAAAAATAAATACTAGAAAAATATTTGATGAAATTCTACTTCCTTTCATACAATAAATAAGTTACTTGTTTTGTTTGATATTTTTGGGTGTGCTGATCAATTAAACGATAATTTTCCTCTATTAAAGTCCGATGTTCTAAAGATAACGTCCCTTTTGTAATAACATAATGAGGCTGTTTCTCTAAAATATATTGCTTTTGCGTATCCATCATTTCTGGGTATTTTTGATAAGAAATATTATTTTTCATAAAATAATAAAATTTTGGAATATTGCCTGTAATTGTATAAAAACCACCATCTAAAAAACCATAATTTAGTAAAGTAGAATCCATACTTTTTTCTATAATCTTAGAAAAACGATATTGTGCATAATCCTCTTTCTGATAGACAAGCATTTTCGTGTTTACACTTAAAGAATAAGCAAATATAATACTAATTACTATAACAGGAATTTGCAAACGATATATAGATTGAGGTAGATAAGATAACAATACTAAAAAACCAATTAACATAAAAGGTGATAAGATAAATGGATAATAATGGTAATTTGTCCCACCAATATAAATAAAGATTCCTGTTGTAAGTAAACAAATAACTAAACAGAAACATGCGCCTTTTTTAGCCCACCAAGTTTTCTTTGTCCATAAAAACAAGAATCCAATGACTATCCCTAAACATGCTTTAAAATTCATAAATAAATTTTTGTATAAAAGACGAAATGTCTTCATAATTTTAGCCAATAAAGAATTACTATTTGGATAAGCATTCATATTAACAACAAAATAAACATTCCATAAATTTCCTAAAGCATTGTGAATTCCAAAATAAATGAGCCAAGGAATCGTCGCAATTAACATACCAAAAAGGTAAACAAAACAATGTACAATTGCCTGTCTTGATTGCCCATTGTAGCATTCAATTACAAATACACATGCCATCCATCCAAACCAAAAGCCCAATAAGGTGTATTTAATCCACAACACACATCCTGCTAGAATACCAATCAAAAATATTATTTTGTTAGAAAGCAAAAGTTCTTCTGATTTTAAATAGGATATTAGAAAGTATAGTGATACCATAAAAAATGGCAAAGTAAATTCTTCCGCACTTCCACCGTGACTAAATGATTTTAATGTCACTAACAACAAAGTAAAAACAGGAATTATAAAATAAGCGCTCTTTTCATTGTAAAACAAAATAATGATTTTATAAGTGAAATATAAAAATATAGAAAAAGAAAACACTTCTAATATAAAAACACCTAAAAAACTTTGATAATGAATGAAAGACCCAATTCCATAAATTAGATATAAAAGTGGCCCTTTTTGCTCAAATAAACTTTGATAAGGAACGATTCCCCTAACCATCCCTTTTCCAACCGTAAAAAAGGCGTTGGCATCTACCCAATCATTCATATAATACAAACTAGAGTTTTTACTACAAACCATAAGAAATAAAAAAGCAATCAAAAAACAATACAAATAAGGTTTTATCCATCCTTTTATCTTCATTTTACCACTTCTTTTATAAATACTATACCATAGTTCAAATGAAAAAAAAATGACAATTTTGTCATTTCTAAGTTTATCGATAGAAAATAATTTGATCAGGTGTTAAAAATAAGTTTGGATTTAATTTTGTTAAACCGTCATAATTCATATTGGTTCGGTCTATTATAGAAGTCATAGTATCTCCATCTTTTACTTGATACATTTTTACATCCTTTTTAGGAATCAAAATCTCCTCATTTGGATAAATATAGTCATCTGCATCTAATCCATTGATCTGTAATAACATATCATAATCTACTTGATTGTTTCTCGCAATGGAATACATATTATCCCCTTTTTGAACAACATAAGTATAAAATAAAGTTTCCTCCTCTGCAGGTACAATTAAAAAGCTTCCTGGGCTTAATAAAACATTCCCTGTAATCCCATTTAATTTCCGAATCGTATCTGTTGTAGTATGAAAAAGTTGTGCGATTTGTTCTAATGTATCTCCATTCTGGATTTGGTATACTTTATACACATTCTCACCTCAATATAATATATGAAATAAAGAGATTTAGGCTACTTCTTATTTGGCATAAACACCAAATTTCAGTTTAGAATTGAATGTAAATTCGGAGTTTGATAATTTGACTCTTATTCCTATATTATCTTGATAATAGTATATTTTATCATTTTCCTTCCAATAAAAGTAATCTTCTATATATGCAACCTGTTTCCAATCAGGAATTGATGTAATATAATAACGTACTTTTGGCATTTGATTATCATAACGATACACTTGATATTGTGTGTCTATTTTTTGATAACAATAAGTATACAATTCTGTGGAATCACAATAATCATATTGTTTGAGAATCGACTCTTCTAATGGAGATTGAATAAAATATATTTCTTCCTTTAATGCTTGATACATCGTAATGTTTTTCCAACCATTTAAATAGACCTGAACACCAGAATCTGTATCCCCAACTTGTTGTACCTTTCTCTTTTTTATATCAATTTTATATTGTTTTTTATAATTTCGATCAAAAAGATATATTTGATTATCCACAATTCCTTGAATGTAAGAATCTAAGGATATTGCTTGATTGGATACTATTTTTGACTCCTTTCCAGTTTCAATATTAATTACATAAAACTCATGAAATTCATATGATTGATTATAATCCGCAACTACATAATACGATTGATTAAACTGTTCTATTTCTTTCTGATATTGATCATTTTTAAATATGTTCTTTTCTTTGAGTACATTTTTTTGATTTATGGTTATAATTCCTTTATAAGTTTCTAACCCTATGATATGATTAGATACTGAATTATTATATATAGTAATTCCATTGGACGTTTTTACTACTTTTTGTTGATCTTCAAATTGCTCTTGATGATATCCATATTGTTCTAATGATTTTACAAACGCATCAATTTCAGAATCATTTCCCTTTATTGCTTGATACGGGTATAAAGTATCTTTATGATGGCACAATAAATCGATATTAGGAAGATTTTTGCCAACTAGATACATACATTGATATTGATCATTTTCATAATAATAAATTGCTTCTATAAGATTGTGTTTCTTTTTTTTACTTGAGACAGTTACAAAAAAAGTATGATCAACCTCTAATAAATATTGTTCTTTTTGATAAGATTCTTTTACATGAAATTTTTGATTTTTTGTTGTTATTGTATAATTTGTTTGGTAATTTTTGGGTCTAAGTATATACAACATAAAGAACAACATGCAAAGAACGATAAATAAGATTCGCAATTTTCTTTTCATAAATTTTCACCTACTTCTCAATAATCGTCTTTATATAAAGCGCTTCTAAAAATTCATGTGGAAATAATAATATACTCTGGTACAATTTTTTAGTCTTTTTTTTCTTCATTAATTCACATAAATAAAAAATCATTTGTTCATTATGAAACCATTTTTTAAATTTATTCTTTTTCAGGTCCTCTTCTAACGTTTTATCTTGTTCTAATTGTTGATAATATGTAATTAAAGCTTGATTCCATTTTTGAATATTGTAGATTTTTGTCTCGTTCATGTGGAATGCTTTACCAAGTCGTTCAATTTCTTGGTACCAATTTTGTTTTGCAATTTTAGAATCGGTTTTTAACAAAAGATGATTCAGTACAGATATTTTAAACATACTATCTAAAATAGGATTAGGTTTCGATACATGTAGTACTTTTTTCATATTCTCTATATATTTAGAAAAATATTGTTCATAATTTTTTTCTAAATGTCCCTTTTTAAAAGTAAATTTTTTACCATCTAATTGTTGAAATGCTTTCATAGTATCATTATATCCAAATTGAATACAAGATCTTGCCATCATTTTATCAAAGATTAAAAAAGAGCCTATATCATTATTTGGAGAAATATAAGTAATAGGAATTGTCTGGTCTTTTACTCTTTTTTTTATGCCTATTTCTTTTAAATCAACTGCAATCACTTCTGTTGCACCCATTGTAATTGCTAAATTAATAGGAAGATTATCATATAACCCACCATCTATGTAATTTTCATGTGCAATTGTCTTTTTCTGAAAAGCAGGAAAGCAAGATGCAGAAGCAATTAGATAATCTTTTAGTTGTGTGGGAGGGATTTCCTTTTTTGTTAATATTACAGGCTTTAAATTAGAAAATTTTACAGTAACAATCCCTAAATCAATAGGTGATTTATATATCTTCTTTACATTAAGTATTTTCTCTACTGTATGTTCTAATCGTTCAACCTGCATACCTCCATTCAATGCTGCTTGTGCATAAACATGAAAAAGTTTATTTTTTCCTTCCTTAGTGTGATAATTCATATCTAATTTATCCTCAAAAATCAATTTAAAATCCATATTAAACCACAACCAAAGCCACGAAGGAAATCTTTTTGGACCATTAAAGCTGCATTCAAAGCTCCTACAGAAGTTCCTGTTACAATATCATAAGATATACCTAATTTTTTTATTGCTTTCCAAACACCCATTTGATAAGCACCTTTTGCGCCTCCACCTGATAAAACAATTGCTCTTTTCATATGTCAGTCTCCTTGTTAATATTATACGATAGTTCAAAGCAATTGAAAAGAAAAAGGTTTTTTATTTTTGATTTTTTTATTTTCTCAGTTGTAAAAGTAAATGCATCTTTACGTTAAATTTTACTTTTTAAAAAATAGATGGAATTTTAGTGTACAAATACACATTATAAACTTAGGATAAGACTTATGTATTATTAGAAAGAAATTATATTTATGTGTAATAAACCATCTAATCAAAATGAATATTTCCATAATTTTTTATACATCATTTTTATGCCAAATTTTGCTTTAGCTGAATTTATATTTTTACGCATTATGAATACTACATAGGACATTCGTTCACACCTTTTATGTATTTTAGAATATGTTATATTGAATATAAAAAAAAGGGGTGGATTATATGTGTGAAAATAATAACAATACTGATTGCAAATGCATTGCTGAAATACTAACTGTTATTTGTATTCTTCAACAAAACGCAAATTGCGCTGATGGATGTTGCTTAGATACTTGTGACCGTGGTTTTCTAGGTTGTTCCGCTAGTAGTTTAAGTTGTAATACAAGACCAATTATGTTATATACTTGTTGTGGAAATGGAACACCATGGAGCATGCCAACTACAAAAGAAGCAATTGTATGTGACCAAGTTGGAGCAACTTGTTCTAATGTATTTAGAGTTGAAAAAATTGATGGATGTTGCGCAACTTTCCGTGTGTTAGCACCAAATCCTGATGTTGCTGAAGCTGCTACAATTCCATATGTTGCTACAAACTCATTCTTTACAATGAATCTAAACTGTGTTTGTGTAATTAAATGCTTACAAGATACATTTGTTGAATGCATATAAAAATAGGCTTTGCCTATTTTTATTTTTGTAAGTAATTGAAAGTATAAAATTAGTTTTATGATTTTTCATCCGTTACAAAAGATATATCTGTTATTTCACCAATTGGAATTAATTCATTATCCATCGTAATTAAATGTGTATTATTTTGCCCAATAATTTTTTTAACTATATTCCCATTTTTTGTTACAATTTTTACATCTGCTTTATAAACATATCTAGGCGATGCAAAAATCTCTCTTAATTTCTGATTTATATTTTTTTCAGGTTGAAAACTTCTTTTAGAATCTTCTTTTTTTTCTACTTGTTCTTTCTCCTTATAACCATATGCAACTTTTTCATTATTTGTAATTGGTTTATTAATTTTATTGGCATAAATTCCTGGCAATTTTTTCTCCATATTATTCACCTCTTTATATTTTATGCTTTACTTATATAAGTATGTTAATCCCCAAAACAAATTGAAATGAAATAACCTATAATAGCAAGTAGAATTCCAACCAAGACTTCCCATATACCATCACTGGCTTGAATTACCTTTACAATCAATAAAATTACGGAAGCACATGTAAAACCCATGATAATAGTATAGGTAGCTTGTTTATATTTGTTATATAAAAAAGACATTATTTTAGAAACCAAAATTACTCCCAAGGCTAATCCAATTCCAAAGAAACAATAGTAAGAAAAATTAGTCAAGATTTCTATACTTGTAAGATTGCTAAAAAGATTTAAAACAAAACTATAGCACCCTAATAAGATAAATATAGCCGTTCCACTAATACCTGGAATTACCATAGTCATAGCATCTAAGAAGCCAATTCCAAAAATAACAATATAGGATTGCATATTTTTTTCTGGATAAAAATTCATATGCGTAGAAAACAAAGGTAACATTAATACTAGTAACATAGGGAGTAAAAAAAGGAAAATTGTTTTTTTGTTTTTCTTTTCTATTTTGTGATACAAATTTGGAAAAATACCTATGATAAATCCAATAAACAATAACATAGTTGGTACATAACAAAATTCTAACATATAAATAAGTATTTTGCTTCCAAATGCAATGGATATCACAAGTCCTATTCCTAAACTCCCTAAAAAATAAATATTTTTCTTTACATCATTAAAAAAATGACCAATTGCTTCGATTGCCTCTTCATAGACATTTAAGCTTACTGCAATTAAACTTCCACTAACCCCTGGAATTACCTTTCCCAACCCTATTAACATTCCTTTTAATACGAGTATCCATTTTGTTTTCAATTATATTCACCCAATGTAGTATATGATAGGGATTATCAAAAAAGAAGCTTGTACTAAAAAATAAAATTTGCTATAATATCTTGTATATACAGGAGGGTTATTTATGAATTTTATAAAAAAAATAAATCCTAAGAATAGAATTTACATTTTAGGTGGAAGTATTATTGCATTTTTTATATTTGTAATTGGGATTGCAAGTATATTTACAAATTCAAAAGTGACTTATGAAGATGTAGAACAAAAAATGAAAAATGCTGCACAAATTTATTACAAAAATAGAACTGAAAAATTACCTGAACAAGATGGTAATACTGTAACAATTACTGCAGAGGAATTAGTAGAATCAGGAAATCTAAAATCTTTAGACAAATACATTAAAGATGCTACTTGTACTGGTTATGTTAAGGTAATGAATAACAATAGTTTTTATTTATATTTACCATATTTGGATTGTGGAGAAAGTTATAAATCAACAACGTTATATTCCAAAATTGTATCACCTTCTAAGATTGTCACATCAGGAAATGGTCTTTACCAATCAGATGATGAATTTATATTTCGAGGAGAATATGTGGATAACTATGTAACATTTGCAAATCAATCTTGGAGAATTATTAAAGTAAATTCTGATCATTCACTTCGTTTAATTCATATTCCTAATGAGGAAAAAGCTGTGAAATGGGACAATCGTTATAATATAGAAACTGACAATTCAGACGGAATCAATAATTATTTAGTAAGCCGTATTCGTGATCGAGTAGTCAACCGTTATAATGATAAAAAATTTTTTACTGATACAAATCGTTCTTATATTATTTCACATAATGTATGTATTGGAAAAAGAATTGCCAAAGATGAAAATTCTGTTGAATGTTCACAAATTTTAGAACAACAACCCTTATCATTACTTCGTGTAAGTGAATTTATGAATGCAAGTATTGATCCAAATTGTATCAAGATTACAGAAAATAGTTGCATGAATTATAACTGGATGGCGAAATTATCTAGTTTTTGGACAATTACAGGGCATTCACTTGAATCAAATTATGTATATCGTATCAATGGAACTGCCTCTAAGACGAAAACAAATACGCAATATGGTCTTAATGTGGTTTTACACCTTTCTGGAGATATTTTATATAAAAGTGGAGATGGAACTTCTAAAAATCCTTATGTAATTAAGTAAATGGTTGTCATTTACTTTTTATTTTATTTTTCCTTGTTTTGTAATATAATAGAAATGGTGAGAGAATGAAAAAAATTTTAAATTTTATTTTAATTGGAGTTATGTTAATTGGGAATACTTATCTTTTAATTAGAGATATCAGTTCTAATGACTTTTCTAGAGTTGCAACTTATTTCGCTTTATACCCCTTATTGTTTGTTCCTAACGTTATTCAAAAGTTTATAAGAACTAGTGTAAGTTCTGAAGTCACACTTGTATATTATATTTTCATATTTTTAGCACAGTTTTTAGGCTCTGGTGTCAATTTATATAAACAAATCAACTGGTTTGATACGTTTACACATTTTATTTCTGGAACACTATCATGTTTTGTTGCACTTATTCTTTTAAGTTTATTTCGAATTGATTTCAACCGAAAATATGCATTTCATGTTACTTATATTTTAGGAATTGTTTTTTTAATTGCAGGCGGATGGGAGTTTTTTGAGTTTGGAATGGACCAATTAACTGGCTCTAATTTACAACATGCAATTGAAACTGGTGTGGAAGATACAATGTGTGATATGCTTGCCGCCTTTTATGGAAGTATTATTTTCTTAATTATATATTTATATGAAATGTTAGGGAAACATAACGGATTTATTACTAAGTTCATTAAATCATTATAAAAAGAACTCAAAAGTTCTTTTTTATTTGAAATTATCAATTATGACTTTTATCATATCTATAAATGCTTCTTCTTCTATTTCATAACTATCTACTGCAATACCTAAATCATTGATTTTAAATTTGGTTTTATATCGTTTAAACTCACTTGGACTATCTTCTAGTAGTACAATCTCTTTTGAATGAATTTGAGATGTATGATAGTTACTAAAATTATTTTGTTTTTTCCACATATCAACAGACTCACCATTAAAAATAGGGAATTCATTTTTCTTAATACCAATTTGAAACATGGAATCACTATTTTGTTTACTCAAAGTAATATTACAGTAAGATACTTCATTAGTATCTTTAACTAAATAGCATAATATAATTTGTTCATATTGTTCAAACATTTTATCTTGAATATTCAAATTGAATTCTGTATTGATAAATAATAAATTTTTAATTTGACCAAATTGGTTTTTATTATCAACAGGTGTATCGTCACTACTTACCCCATTATTATATTCTACTTTATTAAATTGTATATGATCTACAATAGAAGGAGGCTCAGTAGGAGATAATTTTTGGTCCCGATTCCACATATTTTTTGTAAGGAATAATGCAAATATAAATACGCAGACGGAACCAAAATTAACACCCCATTTTATATATTTGAGTTTACTTTTTTTTCTTCTTTTTTCTACAGGATATTCTAATAACTTATCTAAAAAATCTCTAGATTCTATATCTATACTTTTTCTAATCCTATCCTCTACTTCTTTGTTTCTCATCTTGTTCCAATCTCTCCTTTAATTTTTTACGTGCACGATTGTATTTCGCTCTTACATTAGAATAATTAATATCTAAAACCTTTGATATTTCTAAATGAGTTAACCCTGCAAATATATGTAATAGCATAATTGATCTTTCAACCTTATTCAAATAGCTTAAATTTTCTGTAACAATTAAAGAATCAACTGTACTTATAATATTATGTTTATTAAATAAATATTCTAATTTTAAATCACATGTTGGAATCTCCATATTTTTCTTAATGGCAGTATACGCAGCATTTTTTGCGATTGTATATAACCAAGTTTTTGGATTTTTAAATTCATTATAACTTTCATGATATTTAAAGACTCTTATAAAGACCTCTTCTGTAATATCTTCACTTTCGTGATGATTTTTTACAATACCCAATATAAATAGAAAAATAGGTTTTTTATAGTTATTATATAACGCTATTTTATTTTCATCTTTATCTAAATTCATTAATAAATTTCTTAAATCCATAATCTCACACATCCTACTATAGATTATTCCCAACATTATATCAATAAATTTAGAACAATACAACCGTATAAAAGAACTACCGTTCGGTAGCTATAACTTTACATATTATACCCTACTATTTCAAATAATTTATATTGATACAACTTTATTAATTCAATTGCATTTTTATACCTTCTTCTTACAGTTGTGGTCTTTAAATCCATAATTTTCGAAATTTCCACAAATGTTAAACCACCAAATACACGCAAATTGACAATTTGACGGTCAATTTCATTTAAAGTAGACAAATATTCTTTCACTATAGATGAATCATCTGTTTTTACTTTATTACACTTATTTAACACGTACTCCATTTTTGTTTCATCCAAAACATATTCCTTATTTTTCTTCATATAATCATATGTTGTATTTTTTGCAATAGTAAAAATCCAAGTTCTTGGGTTTTTAAATTCATTGTAAGTATTATGATATTTAAAAATTCTCATAAAAACTTCCTCTGTAATATCTTCACTTGCATGATAACTATTTGTTATACCCCATACAAATAAAAATATAGGTTGTTTACAATTGTTATATAATTGTATTTTATTTTCTTCCTTATCTAAACCAGTTAATATTTCTCTTAAATCCATACATCACACTTCCTTTTATTCTAATACAACTATTATAACAAGAAATTAACTATTTGACAACAAAAAAAATCTACCACCTTTGGTAGATTCATATGTTAAAGATTATATTGGATTGCTTCCCAACTATCAGTTTCATTATCCTTTACCTCGTTAGTGAAGCCGTTGTATTCTTTTAGTCCGTATTCCATTCCAATAATACGATAAGTATCTAATGCTTGTTCATATTTTAAGTAAATTAAATAATCCTTTCCTTCTTCAATTTCAACATCATTTTCATAAGAAAATTTAACATATGTATTTTCTTTTTCTTCTTGTGTCATATTGTTTATTCCTTGTCGGATTACTTGTCTAGGCTCTAATGATTTTTCATATTCCGCTACACTAATTGTTCCACCTACGCGGATAAATGGAATTTCATTATCTTCACCTATAATTTGATTAGATTTAATTATATTATTTATAGTAATAGTCCCAATTGTGGAAGTCATCATATACTCTTTTGTTTTTTCACTATAATTGATTACATCATCAATACTTTTTACATTTCCAATAATAATACAATCACTTCTATCTTCTAATTCTTCTGTATTGGCATTATCATAAATAGTATCATAATTTGCAGTAATTTCAAATAAGATATTTTCACGATCTGCTTTATATTTAGGAATTCTTGTATTTAAGTCATATCCAATCCCCATATAGATAAAGCCTCCCATAACGATAAAGCCAATGGCTAGTACGATACGATTTCCCATATGCTCCTCCTTTCTTAAGGATATATTTCATTTAAGTGTTTAATGTCGCTTGCTTGTACTGTATTAACCAAGCGATAAGTAGTTTGGGCCATAATGCTATATGGATTAATATTCCAATGTGCAAGTCCTAGAGCATGCCCAATTTCATGGGCACAAGTCCCCTGCACACTATTATATTGTGAGGTATCTAAGTTAAGATAAATATCTGCATAAAACCAACTTCCATTATTTGGATGAATATAAGCACCACCATTTTTATAATGGTATGTCGCACCCAATGTCCCATCGTTTCCTAAAAACTCATTCGACTTTCCATAAAAATCTATATGTGTCGCGTAACTACTAGAAACTGCGGTCATATTTAATGGATTACTTTTACTTGCCCAATCAGCCGCTGCTGCATTGATATAAGGAGTAAATCCAGAAGCCGAACTATGTATCCAATAACAAGTATTTGAAATTGCCCTACTATATGCATAGTTGAATTTTATTTGATTAGCATAATCAATTGCTTTTACATTTACCATTCCCCAAAAAGCTACTACACAAATAAAAATAGTACATACAAACTTTTTCAAAGAATCTTCCTCCTTCCTTTTTTATATCATCTACATTATGGTTCATAATGATCATTTTGAACTTCCGTAAAGATTGCAACGTGTTTACTTCTTGCTCATATATTTATACTTCCATAAATTGGAAATTGACAAACTTTTTTTTCATTTTATTTCAATTATTTTACAAAATAAACAAAAAAAAGACAAAATTATTGCATTTGTCTATTTTAATAAGCTGTAAACTAAGAAAATAATACTAATTGTAATTGCTACCGCAACAATAAATACAAAAACTTTTAAAATTGTTATTCCAATCTTCGATTTTTCCACTTGCTCTTCTGCCTGCTCAAAATCTTCTCTATTAATATTTAAACTAGATGTATAAAATGATTGATCCATCTCTGTATTTTCCACTTTTTTCTTTTCTTCTTCTTTTTTTGCCTCATCTAATATCGATTTAATTGTTCCTCGATCTTCCACAATTGTATCATGATCTGATTTTAAATCATCAAACATATCTAAACTCAATTCTCTAGTTGCCATTTGATTTAACTCACTATTCGTATTAATGGTATCGATAAGTTCTCTTAAATCTTTTGGTTTTTCTACTTGTTTACTTTTCTCTTTAATATTTTTTAATATATCATATCCAGTATCACCTAAACTATGATACTTTTCTTCTGTTTTTTTATTACTTTTTGCCTTATTTAAAACATCCCTAATATCATAATTTTTCTCAATTTCTAAATTAACAGACTCTTCCTTTTCTACCAACTCTGGTTTACTCACAACCTGTCTAAATTGTCTTTGCTTTTGATATTGTTCTCTATTTTTTAACATATTTTGTATCTTTGAAATATCAACTTCGTTCGATTTTTCAATCGTAGCAATCCCTTCAATATTGCTATATTCCCCTACTTCATAAATTTCGCGATACAAATCCTGGTTTTTTTCACTTCTCTTAGACATTTGACCCGTTTGATTATAATAACGTTCCATTCTTGTTGGCATTTGTATCACCTCTTTACTATTATCATATCATAAAAATGATTTTTTTAAAACATATACTTGCATTTCTATTTTGTTTTTTTATATAATAGAAATGGTGATATTATGAAGAAAGTAAAAGTGAATCAAGATTTATGTATTGGTTGTGGAGCATGTCAAGCAATTGTCGATTCTATATTTCAAATTGGTGAAAATGGATTAGCAGAAACAAAAGAAGAAACAAATACTATGGATACAATGGAAGAAGAATTAAAAAGTGAAGTAATGGATGCTTTAGAAGGATGCCCTACTTCTGCTATTTATATAGAAGAACAAGAAGAACAAAAAAAGGAAGAACAATAGACAACTTCCTTTTTTATATCTAAACTTTTTTTTGCATCACTTCATTATACAATTTTTTCACTTCTTTTGGACTTAACATACGATACGCACCAGACTTTAATCCTGATAAAGTTAAAAAAGAAATACGTTCTCTTTTTAACTTTAAAACCTGATAACCAAGCGTTTCAAACATTTTTTTAACTTGATGGTTTCTTCCTTCATGAATTGTTAATTCCACAATGGACGTATTTGTCTTTTTATCATATTTTTTTATTTTTGCTTGTGACTTACTAGTCTTCCTACCTTCAATTACAACTCCCGATTGTAATCTTTTTATTTGCTCTTTCCCAATTAGGCCATTTACCTTTACAATATACACTTTATCAATATTATTTTTTGGATGCATTAACATATTAGCAAGCTGTCCATCATTTGTTAGTAATAAAATACCGGTCGTATCATAGTCTAACCTGCCAACTGGATAAATACGCACAGCAGTATCAATTAAGTCCACAACCGTTTTTCTATTTTTGTCATCCTGCGTAGTTGTTACAACACCACGCGGTTTATATAATAGAAAGTAAACTTTCTGTTCCTCTTTCTGTAAAAGATTCCCATCTACCTCTATCATATCGCCTGTACTTACTTTTGTACCTAACTCATACACCGTTTTCCCATTTACTTTTACTTTTCCATTTTGAATCAACGCTTCTGCTTTTCTTCTCGATGTGTATCCGCTGTTGGCAATCACTTTTTGTAATCTTTCCATCTCATTCACCTAAGCTTATTATATCGAAATTCTAATCTCTTTGCAATGAAATTAATTACTCACAAACATACCCTTCCGCTTCTAATTCTTTTTTGGTATCTTTTCGTGATTGTCTCACACTCCCAATACTTAATTCTTTCTTTGCCTCTTTATCCATCTGATTTAAATTTGCCTCTATATTTACTAGTAATTTATTTTCTAACTGATTGGTCGTAAACTCTACACCCTTTTTGCCCTCTAAATTTTTATATTGCTCTTTTAAAACATCAGAAAAATCTTCCATATAATTCACAAAATTACCAGAAACTTCAATTTCAGAATAAATAGACATATGTACTACTTGATTTCCTTGAAACGTAATATTTAATGATTCTTCTAACCCTAAATTTTGAGACGAGTTCTCTGTTTTCGTACAGTGTAGTTTCTCTGTTTTATTACATCCTGTTAGAAAGTTAATTATAACAAGGATAAAACTTAAAAATACAATCCTTTTCATTATAATTCCTCCGTCTACAAAATTATAACGCAAAAGGTTGAATTAGTCAATTTACGCCAAAAAAGCATTTACTAATAAAATTGCAGATACAATCCCTATTACATCAGCAACTAAACCTGCAATCAATGAATACCTTATTTTTTTAATACCAATACTTCCAAAATAAAGTGTCAATATATAAAAAGTTGTATCCGTAGAGCCTTGTATAACCGATCCTAATTTTCCAATAAAACTATCTGGACCATATGATACGTACAAATTATTTAGAATCGCTAAAGAAGAGCTACCAGATATAGGTCTTAATAACATCATTGGAAAAATTTCTGTTGGAATACGCAACTGATCAAAAGCAGGTTTCAATAAAGTAAAAACATAATTTAATACATCACTTTTCAAGAATAAATTAATCCCAAAAATCATTCCCAGTAAACAAGGAAACATAGTAAACACCATGTCAAAACTTTCAGTCGCTCCACTCACAAATACATCATATACATTTACTTTTTTATAAATCCCATATCCTACTACAATTAAAACCAAAAGCGGTATTATAAAATTGGAAATTTGTTCTATCATATCTTACCTTCTTTTTGCAAGTATCTGGTCTACAATAAGACCACCAATGGTAGAAATTAACGTTGCTAAAATACAAGCAAAGACAATTTCTGTAGGATTTTTACTTCCATACATCATACGAAGAGAAATAATAGTGGTTGGTATAATAGTAACCCCACTTGTGTTTAATACTAAAAATGTGATCATACTTCTAGAAGCAGTATCTTTTTTATCATTAAGTTCCTGTAATGACTTCATTGCTTTTAATCCAAACGGAGTTGCAGCATTTCCAAGTCCAAACATATTCGCAGTTATATTAGAAGCAATTAAACTTAAAGATTCATGTCCAGCAGGAATCTCTGGGAAAATTTTTTTTAAAATTGGAAAAAGTGCATTGGATAATTTATTGAGCAAACCAGATTCTGTTGCAATATTCATAATCCCTAGCCAAAGAGCCATAACAGGAAAAATTTTTATAATCATATCTAAACTACTTTTTGTACTTTCTAAAATTTCATTGTTCAATACATCTACTTTTCCTGTTAAAATACAAACAATGACTCCCACTACTATAAAAAAGCCCCATATTTTATTTACCATAAATTCTGAAACCATTCCTTTATTTTTGTAAAAAAGCCTTTTTTATTTTTTTTCACTTCAATTGGCGAGGCATAGATTGGCTCTTGTTTGACTTCTTTATCTCCTAAATATAAATGGATAAAGCCAATACATGTTTCTTCCTTGATAATTTTGTTTTTCAATAATTCATATTTCATATTTAATGTTTCTTTTTCGCTGTTTTGTAATGCGTATGATAAATTATTTTTAATATATACATTATAATTTTTATAATAATCCTCGTCTAAATTGAATAAACCCTTTTCCAAAATTTGATAATTCTTATAATTTGCAAAACCATACTCAAATAAATTTTTATGATCATTAAAATCATTGCCATCATTTAACGTAACTGCAACTAAATTAAGATTATCTTTGGAAGCAGAAGTCACAAGTGTTCTTCTTGCTTTTTTGGTAAAACCAGTTTTTCCTCCTGTTGTATAATCATATTGATTTAATAACTTGTTTTTGTTATACCAAATATAAGTATTCATATTTGTTTTTAACTTATATTTTTTGGTTCCTGTAATTTTTGCAAATTCACTATTTTGCATAGCATAACTCATCAATAACGCCATATCATACGCTGTAGAATAATTCCCCTCTTCTTCATCATCTAAACCATTCGGATTATAAAATGTCGTATCCTTCATTCCAATTTCAACAGCTTTTTGATTCATCGCATTCACAAACTGATCCACACTTCCACTCACATACTTTGCAATCGCTAAAGAAGCATCATTTCCACTTCTAAGCATCAATCCATATACTAAATCTTCTAAAGTTAATACTTCACCTTTTTTTACATAAATTCCAGATCCATGTGCAGTACTAATTTCATCCCCAATTGTAACTTTTTCTTTTAATTTACCACTCTCAACCGCAAGTAAAGCAGTCATTACCTTAGAAATACTTGCGACACTTCTTACCTCATGAATATTGGTTGCATATAAAATTCTTCCACTATTTTGATCCATTAAAATAGCAGAACTTGCACTTGTTCCTACTGCTTTAATGGAAAACGGAATACATAAAAGCAATACTACAATTATCTTCTTCATATACTTCACCTAAAAAATTATATGGATTACATGGACAAAATATGTATAAAAAAACTCAAGGGATTTTCCTTAAGTTTAATATACATACATACCATGAATTTTTCGCTCATCCATATCATTGATAGAATCTAATTTCCATTCATCATCCACTTTAGATAACGTTAAATCCAATGTATATTTTACTTTATCTTTCGTTTCTTTTAATTTCTTTAAATGATAATTCATAAACAACGATGAATCATAAATACCTTTTTCATCTTTAAACTCTTCAGGATGATCTGCTAAATATTGTTCTGTTTCCTTTATTGTTTTCGTATAATCTGTCACTTCTATTTCAACGCTTACAGTTGCTGTATCTCCATCAATTTTTTCATCTTTTACATCATAAGTAAGATTTTGATAATGTTTTTTCATTAATTCCTTATAATCAGCGCGATTTTCTGTATTAAAATTTTCTTCCTCTGCAACAATTTTATCTAACTGTCGAATCACTTCATCATCTAACGATTGATAATTTGCAAAGAACATCTCAACCTTCTTTGTTGGTGTATTCATAAGATTTCCTTTTTCACAACCCGTTAATACAATTACTGTAAACAAAATTACCATTAGTTTTTTCATAATTTTCCTCCTTAACCTTATTTTGGATATTTTTTACAAATTTATACAATTTATTTTGTAATTTGTATAAGTTGAAAAAACTTTTCTAATTTATGAGCAATTTTATCAAATTCTTTTTCTAAAGTTTGCTCAATTCGAAATAAAATTTTTTCTTGTTGTTCTTCTTTTTCATTAAAGCATTCATAATACAAATATTTAAGTTGCTGTAAAGCATTTTTGTCTTTTAATTTTTTTAAATTACGTCGAATTGTTTTTTCTAATTCCATTTCTTTTCTTGTTTTAAATTCTGTTTGCTTCACTGGTTTTACTATTTGATAATCCAGTTTTTCTTCTTTTAATCTTGTAACTACCTCTAATACTTCTATGTCTTCATCTACTAATAAGTGACTTTTTTGAAGCATATTATTTTTAATTAAAATGCCAATCGTTTCTGTCGCATCACTTAGTAAAAAACAATAACTGATATTTTTGATATCTTTACTTGAAAATCGTTCTGTTTTATTCTCTATTTTTTGTAAAAAATCTAAGGAAAAAAGAACATTATTTTCTTTGATTTCCTTTAATTGATTACTTGGTATTTTAATGACAGGAATTTTTCTAATATTAATAATATTATCATTGGGATTCCAATCGTAAAAATCATAAAGTATTTCATGAAAATTCAGTAAAATATCATATATGTAATTCATATTTGTGGCCTCCTGGTATAAAAATAGATAAATTAATCAATATAAGTCCAATCATAATCGATATACACTCTATTCTTCTACTTATAAAATTGACATATTCAAAAAAATTATACCCAATTGTCAGTAAATTTAAATAACTAATGATATAAATACCACCAATCACAGTTAATCCAAAGCCAATTAAAAAGAAGAAAACTCGTGCAATCAAGTAAATCACCTCATAATTTATTGTATTATTTCTTTTTCAGATTATTTCTTTTTTATGAAAAAAACTACTTATACTAAAGTAGTTTCAGATTGTTGACAAACTACCTATTTTGAAAAATTTAACTTTTTAATAAATTCAAAGTGGGTAAAAAGGTATAAATAAGAGTAAATATTAGGTGTTTAATCCCTAAATTTGCTCTTTTTTTATACTTTTGTGGGAGAAATATAAAAGGCTGTGACAAAGCCGATTTGAAAAATCGGCTTTGTCAACAGCCTGAAACTACTTATACTAAAGTAGTTTTGATTTCTACTACATTTTTTGCTTGTAAACCTTTATCTGTTCTTACGAGTTCAAATTCAACGTACTGTCCTTCGACTAAAGTTTTATAACCTTCGGATAAAATTGAAGAATAGTGAACAAAGATATCTTCGCCTTCATTATATTCGATAAAGCCGAATCCTTTCTCGTTGTTAAACCATTTTACCTTACCTCGCACTATAACATCTCCCTCCTAATACATTTTGCTTACAATATAAATATACTGAGTTTCAAACACGAATGCAACCAATTTCAACCCCTAATATTCGACAATCAGCTATTATATGAAAGGCATGAATTTATAGTACCAGATAGATAACATTGGAACAATAGAGTTTGCGTATTCCGTATTCTTTTTTGCGTAAATAGTAATATTCATTTTGCTTATTTAGCTTTTTTAAACCTTTTTACACCTTTTTTTCCTTTTCATGTTGTTTTTTTCTACTTACCTAATTTTCATGATAGAATGTTTACCAGGTAGGGATTACATGAAAGAAAAATTTTTAAACTATGCACTTAACTTAATCCAACAAGATCATCCTGAGTATAATTCCACACAGATTGAAGAATTACGATATGGATTAGAAGGATTCTATCTTACAGTTACAAAATCGATCGTAATTTTTACAATTGCGATTGGCCTTCATATTTTTTTTGAAATGTTGCTCATGCTACTATTCTTTAATATTTTAAGAAGAACAGGATTTGGTTTACATGCAAATAAAAGTTGGATCTGTCTACTTGCATCTACATCTGTTTTCCTTATCTTTCCTTTACTCGCTCAACATTTAATACTGCCATTTTTTATAAAAGTAATATTTAGTATAATCGCTATAATATTAATATACTTGTATGCACCTGCTGATACACATAAACACCCCCTTATCTACAAAGATCGAAGAAGAAGATATAAGTATATAACAACAATGAATACTATTTTATTAGCTATTTTATTACTCGTTGTTCAAAATGAAGTATTAGCTAATCTAATTCTATTCGGCATTTACAACGAAATTATCCTAATTTTACCAATAACATATAGAATCTTTCATCATCAATATAATAACTACAAAATCTATTTAGATTCTCTTAAGCAGAGTTAAACATTTTATAATGTTTAATATAGAATAAAAGGAGGAGGACATATATGTCTAAATTATTTGCACGTATTTTTTCAAGTATTGCAGGATTCGGAAAAGGAGCAGGTACTACAGGATGCTACGTATTATGGTATGATGAGCCTGAAATGCCAAAAAGTTTAATTGAAAAATAGAAAACGGATTTACCCGTTTTCTTTTTCGCTTTTTACAATTAACTTTTGTACATAATATATTCCATTGATTTCCCTTTGTTGTTCCAAATATTGATTTTTTTCTAATATATCTTTCACTAAAGATAATCCATATCCTTTCCCTTTACCCTTTGTTGAAAACCCATCATTGTCCATTTGATCAAATGATAAAGTACCTGTATAAGTATTAGAAAAACTAAAAATAATATCTTTCTCTCTTAATTCTATATCTAGAATAATATATTTCTTCTTTGATTTTTCTGTTGCTTCTATCGCATTATCTATATATACGCCAATTATACGACTTACATCTTTTAAATATTTTTCGAATGTTTCCCATAATTTTTGTTCCTTTAAATTTGCATCAATATTTGTAATTACCATTATATCGTTTTGTTTCATTTTTGCTATTTTATAATAAAGCAATCCTTTTAAGCCTTTTTGGGGGAGATTTGAAAGCATACTTAATCCTTCATATTCTAAATCTGCGCCATTCATATTTAATAATTCATCAATATAATGAATCACTTTTTCATTATTAGAAGAAAGCATTCCTTTAATCAATAATAACTGATTATTTGCTTCATGTGTAGCCTTCATTTTTTCATTCAATAAATGTTCATAAGTTCCCACATTTTCTAATAACTGATCATATTGAATAGATAACCTACTATTCGTTGCTTTTTGTTTAAAATAGCCTACTATAAAGAGTATAACACATACTAAAAAAATATTCGTAACTAATAAATATGTCTTTCTAATATCTTCTCCAAAAGTTTGATACGATAAAATTGCAATACCAATCACTATAACAATCGTCATCACAATTTCATTAATTATTTTGTTGCTAGAATACCATTTGGTAATATACTTCATAGTTTGCTCTATCTTGGGAATTTTATAAAGAATGAGTGCTAAAAGCAAAATTAAGATATTTGTCAATAGTATCCCAAAAGCATCTTCTGTTATAAATGTTTGTGATATAATTTCTGGTTTTAAAAATAAATTTACAAATAATAATTCACCTATTGCAAACAAAATAAATAATTGTAAAAAAGTTATAATAATTTTGGAAAATGGTTCTTGAAAACAACAGTATAACAAAAGAATAAACCCTATGTTTACTGAAATTGGTCGAACTAAATATCCCTCATACACAATAGACCTGTTCGATAACTATTTTAAATTTGCAAAAACTATGTTATCCTAAG
>CAOJDP010000001.1 GCA_948433085.1 uncultured Caryophanales bacterium | reverse complement strand
AAACCAGAAAAAGGAACATTAGAAATCAATGAAAAAGGCCAAATTTATGCGATAGTGAAATATGGAAACTATTGTATTGAAAAAGACTACAATGATAAAGGACCACAGATCATAGAAAATGAAAATTGTGAATTGATAGTAGAAGAGAAAAATATTATAATATCAGTTAATTGTGATTTTGATGAAAGAGATTTTGTGTTTAAAATAGATCAAGAAGGAAATCTCTGGGGTTGGGGGTATAATAGATATGGTCAATTAGGAGATGGGACAACCCATAATTCCTCTATACCAATCCCAATTCAAGAAGGAACAAAGTTTAAAACAGTTTTAGCAGGAACTATGGCGATTGACAATGAAGGAAATCTATGGACAACCAATAATTCGTCAACTCCAATTCCAATCAAAGCAGGAACAAAATTTACAAGTGTTTCCTGTGGAAAAAGAAATACATTAGCAGTTGATTCTGAAAATAATATTCATACTTGGGGACAATTAGACCTCTCGTAGTATACAGAAATCACAGTTTGCAAATGAAGACAAAATAATAGAAATATCCAAGTATGCAAAATTAAAATTCTTGAAATGTCAATATAATAAAAATGGGTGTAGGAAGTATAATACAGACAAATATCATAAAGTTACCTTTGATTATGAACTTTACGATTTCCAATAAAAAGTGAATATGAATCACTTTTTTTTCATTGATAGCACTCTAGAAGAAACAACAAAAAACGACATTCCTATTTGTTACAATCAAATGGGTGATGTATATGAAAAAAAATATAGGTACAATTGTTGTATGTATTGCAGTAGGATTTTTATTTGGACAATTTATGTTCAATCAATACCATAAAGAAGAACAACCTAATACAGTTCCTGTTATACAACAAGAAGAAAAATTGTACTTCTTACAGCAAGGTGTCTATTCCAATATTGAAAACATGAAACAAAAGTTAACCGACTTTGAATATTATATTTACACAGAGCAAGATGGAAAATACTATGTATATGTAGCAATTACTAAAAGTAAAGAAAACATGGAAAAACTAAAAGGATATTTTAATCAAAAAGGGTATGATATATATGTGAAGGAAATTTCTGTTGCAAGTACAGCATTTCTAGAAGTATTAACACAATATGAACAATTACTAAGTGGGACCAATGATCCTAAAACACTAGAAGCTGCCTGTAGTCAGATTTTAGCTAAGTATGAGGAGTTAGTGGCAAATGACAAAAATTAAAGATATACCATTACAAGAACGTCCAATGGAACGTTTACTACAACATGGCGTTGAGATAATTAGTAATGAAGAATTGCTTGCTATATTATTGAAAACAGGAAGTAAAAAACAATCATCTAAAGAACTAGCAACTACGATTTTAGCTAATTTAAATCAGATTTCAGATTTAAAAAATATAACCTATGAAAAATTACTGACCATTCCTGGAATCGGAAAATCAAAAGCAAGCATTTTACTTTCCGCTGTTGAACTTGGTAATCGTATGCATCAAAATGTGATTTGTATTCAAGGACAAAAGTTAAACTGCGCTGAATTAATATATGAATACTATAAAGAAAGATTAATGGATAAAAAACAAGAATATGTTTATTGTCTATACTTAGATTCTAAAAAGAAAGTAGTAAAAGAAAAACTTTTGTTTATTGGAACCCTTAATTATAGTATGATTCACCCAAGAGAGATTTTTAAAGAAGCCTATCTTTCAGGGGCAACTGCAGTAGTATGTATTCATAACCATCCAACAGGGGATGCAACTCCAAGTCAAGAAGATTATCAAATTACACAAAATTTAAAACAAGTAGGAGAGCTATTAGGAATTCCTTTAATTGATCATATTATTATTGGAAAAAATCAGTACTACAGTTTTTTTGAAAATGATGAATTTAGGTGATAAAATGAAAAAGAGAAGAAAAATAGAAAGTAGATATTATATTATCATTATTCTGTTTGTAATACTTTTCTTACTTGGACTTCTAATGTACTTTGTAAATGATCGAAGACATCCAAGCAAAATAGAACAAGTATTACAAGACAGTATTTTATTTATTCAGAAAATAGTATCTTCTCCTATTCACTTTATTACTGGTAAATTTGATGAAAATCAAGAAAAAAATAAAATATATAGAGATTATAAAACATTGGAACAAAATAGCGAACAAATAGAAAGTATTTTGGCCAAAAATAAAGAATTGGAATCAGAATTGGAAGAACTAAAATCATTGTTAGAATTGAATCAAACATTGGTAGAAAGTGATTTTTTAAATGCGACAGTAGTCACACGTAATATGGATACTTGGTACCAGACATTGATAATAGATAAGGGTCAAAAAAACGGAGTTAAACCAAATATGGCTGTAGTAACCCCTAAAGGGATTATAGGCGAGGTCATTCATACAAGTAACTTTAACAGTACCGTTAAATTATTTACAAGTGTAGAAGAAGATCATAAAATATCTGTTAAAATTGAGACTGAAAATGGATATGTATATGGATTGTTATCACAGTATGATCAAAGTAGAGGTGTCTATGTCATTGAAGGAATTGCTGAAAATAAAGAAATTAAGGAAGGTATGCATGTCATTACAACAGGCTTAGGAAATACATTTCCAGCAGGTATTTTGCTGGGTTCTGTAAAAAAAGTGACCAAAGATCATTTTGATTTAGCACGCACCGTTTTTGTAGAGCCAAGCGTTGACTTTGATAGCATTAGGTACGTTACTATTTTAAAGAAATGAGGCATTGTATGAAACTGATTCTAATTGTAATTGTTTCTTTTTTTCTAGAGGCAACATTTTCTATTTATGAAATACCTTTTTTAGGATATTCCCTTTTCACTTTGGTAGCGATTCTTTTATGTCGTTATTACTGGGAACAAGAAAAACAATATTATATTTTTTGCTTTTGTATTGGGCTATTATATGATGTTGCTTGGACAAATACCCTTTTATTTCATAGCTGTTTATTTTTAGCTACAGGGTTTTGTTTCCAAAAATTGATTCTAATTTTTTCTGAACGATGGTATAGTTTCATTTTGACTTTGATCTTATCCCTCTTTTTTTATCGTGTATTATCTTATGGGGTACTTATTTTAGTAGGGTATAAAAATTGGAATTGGACATTATTTTTACAAGTATTCTTTTCTTCCTTTTTATTAAATATTATCTACGGATGGATCCTATATGGAATTATAAAACCACATAAATATGTTCTAAACAAATGAAGCTCTACATAGAATCAATTAGGTGATAGAATGCATACAGATATTGATAAAGTTCGAGATCAAATGAGAAATAAAAAAAAGAAACCATCTATATCCAAACGTACAAGCTATACAAAATTCATTTCTAAGTTGGGGATTACAATCATATTAACACTTACAGTACTAATTACATTAAAGTCCAATCAAAATTATCGCGCTACTTTTTATCAATATGTTTATGAGAATCATATCTCATTTGCTAGTATTAACGCAACTTACCAAAAATATTTTGGATCGCCACTTCCTTTTTTAAACCTTTTAGAAGATCAGACGAAACCTGTTTTTGATGAAAAATTGAATTTTAAAGAGCAACATAAATATAAAGATGGCGTCGCACTTACAGTTGATCAACACTATTTGGTTCCCGTTTTAGAAAGTGGCATGATTGTTTTTGTTGGAGAGAAAGAAGGGTATGGAAATACCGTAATTGTACAACAAATGGATGGAATTGACGTTTGGTATTCCAACTTAAATACAATGAGTGTCAAACTTTATGATTACATAGAAAAAGGATCTTTATTAGGAGAGGTAAAAGGAGATCAACTTTATTTAGTTTATAAAAAAAATGGAATTGTCTTAGACTATGAAGAACACCTTTAAAATTGAATTTACTTGTCTTTACTATCTAATTGGTTTCATTTGTTTTTTGACTGGTTATTTTAAAGATTATATTTGGATTTCTCTTTTAATTTTAATACATGAATGTGGGCATATAACTGGTGCGATTTGGTATGGCTGGAAAATAGAACGAGTAATGATTTTTCCTTTTGGGGGAATGACAGTATTCAACGAACAATTAAATCGGCCTACTTATCAGGAATGGTGGATTGTATTATTAGGCCCAATTTATCAAATTTTTCTATATTTTATTTTGTGTCATTTTCACATGACCAACCCTATGTTTACAATTTATCATTTTTTATTACTTGGATTTAACTTACTTCCCATTATTCCTTTAGATGGCTCTAAAATATTGTTATTGATTCTGGAAAAAATGTTTCCTTATTATTATGCACAATATATAGGATATTGGATTTCTATGCTAGGAAGTTGTATACTACTGTTGTATGCCTTTTTTTCTAAAAATTTAATATTTGTGATTATTCTTATCTTTATTATGAAAGAAACCATTAAATTTAAAAAACAAATTCCTTATCAAATGAAAAAATTTTTATTAGAACGATATTTGTATACATTTCCTCTTAAAACAAAGCAAATGAAAACACCTAATTTATATCAAATCAAAAGAGGGTACCAATATGTTTATTTGTATCATCATATATGGGAGACAGAAAAAACACTGTTGCACCAATATTTTAAACCATTTGTTTGACAAAAAAGGTTTTTTATGGTAAAATCCTATATTGTGTAGAGCCTCACTCTACAACCACACAGAAAAGGTAAAAACAGTTATGTGCCTTAATGGTGAGTCTGAGATTTTAATGAAGGAGGTTATTTATGAAAGCGATTATTGAAACTGGTGGAAAGCAATACTATGTGGAAGAAGGAAAAGTTCTTTACATAGAAAAAATGGATGTAGAATCTGGTAACGTAATTGAATTTGATCGTGTATTAATGGCAAACGGAGTAGTAGGACGCCCTTATGTAAATGGAGCTAAAGTTACTGCGGAAGTGATAAAACATGGAAAACAAAAGAAAATTATTGTTTTCAAATACAATCAAAAGAAAAATTACCGTAAAACCCAAGGACATCGTCAACCATATACAAAAGTTCAAATTAAATCTATTGTAACAAAATAATGATTCAGATTACAGTAGATCAAAAAAAAGATAGTATTACGGTAGAAGGGCATGCAGGATATGGTGTAAGTGGCACTGATATTGTGTGTGCTAGTGTAAGTAGTATTTTAATTACAACTGTGAATGCAATACTAAGAGTGGATGCATCTAGTATTCGGTTAGATCAAAAAGACGCCTATGTAAAGGTCACAGTTTTAAAACACTTAGATATGGTAGATCTTTTAATAGAAAATATGATTTCTTTATTAGAAGGGTTACAAAAAGATTATAAAAAATATGTTAAAATAAATAAGGGAGGTGCTGTATGACATTCATGAAATTAGAAATTCAGATTTTTGCCCACAAGAAAGGACAAGGTTCTACAAAAAATGGTCGTGATTCCATTGCCAAACGTCTTGGTGCCAAAGCCGCAGATGGAGAATATGTAAGTGGTGGGTCTATCTTATATCGCCAACGTGGAACAAAAATTTATCCTGGTAACAATGTAGGAATTGGTAGTGATGATACTGTATATGCAAAAATTGCCGGATATGTAAAATTTGAACGTGTTGGTAGAGATAGAAAACAAGTAAGTGTTTACCCAGAGAAACAAGGAGCATAACTATAGTGAAAAAACTATAGTTTTTTGATGCTTAAATGTAGGAATTTTATAATAATATATATATATACAATTAAAATTGGTAAAATTGGATACAAAACTTTGGATTTATATTACACAAAATTCTATATTTTTAGCTTAAATTCGTGTATAATAACAGATAGAAACGAGGAATACATATGTTTATAGATGAAGTAACAATCGAATTGTATGCTGGAGATGGTGGAAATGGGTGTATGGCCTTTCGCAGAGAAAAATATATCCCTATGGGGGGACCTTATGGAGGAAATGGTGGAAGTGGTAGTGACATTATTTTTGAAGTGGATGAAGGTTTGAATACTCTAATAGATTTGCGTTATAAGAGGGTAATTAAAGGGGATAAAGGAGCAAATGGAGAAGGAAAAGCAAAACATGGAGCAAGTGCGAAAGATGTGGTGGTTAAAGTCCCACTTGGAACAGTCATTACAGATACAGAAACTAACTTAATTATTGCCGATCTTACACAAAAAGAGGATCGTGTGGTAGTCGCATTTGGTGGTCGTGGTGGTAGAGGGAATATGGCCTTTGCAACTCGTTCTAATCCTGCACCAGCATTTGCCGAAAATGGAGAGCCTGGTGAATATAAAAAAGTCAAAGTGGAATTAAAGTTACTTGCTGATGTGGGGTTAGTAGGAATGCCAAGTGTTGGAAAATCTACTTTAATTTCACAAATTTCTGCTTCTAAACCTAAAATAGCTGCCTATCATTTTACAACATTAACTCCTAATTTAGGCGTAGTGCGTGTTTCTGAAAATAAATCCTTTGTCGTTGCTGATTTACCTGGATTGATTGAAGGTGCTTCATTAGGGGAAGGATTAGGAGATCGTTTCTTAAAGCATATTGAACGAACACGTGTCATCGCACATGTCATTGATATGAGTGGTTTTGAAGGAAGAGATCCATACCAAGATTATCTCATCCTTCAGCAAGAACTTTGTAAATTTAATGAACGTTTAATGAAGAAACCACAGATTATAATTGCCAATAAGATGGATATGGAAAATGCGTCATATAATTTAAAAGTATTCCAAGAACGTATAAATAACATCCCAATTTATCCAATTTCTGCGATGAAAAAAGAAGGGTTGCAAACTGTAATCCATGCATTATCTGAACAATTAGATCGCATAGAAAAACAACCACTTTATGAAGAACAACAGTTTGAACGTCATATTCTATATCAGTTTAAAAATGAAAAACCATTTACAATTAGTAAAGATGGTGAAGCTTGGATTATTCGAGGCAAAGAGGTGGAAAAATTACTTCGTATGACAAGGTTTACAACAGATGAAGCAGCTGCTCGGTTTGCAAATAAATTGCGTAAAATGGGAATCGATGATTGTTTAAGAGAAATGGGCGCAGAAGATGGAGATACTGTTCGAATATTAGATTTTGAATTTGAATATAAATTGTAATCAAAGGAGTGGGGATATGGAAAAAATTTTAGTAAATGAAAATTTAAAAATAGAGAATGAATGGTTATATTTAACAAACGGAGATGCATTAAAATTATCTGAAATTACAAACATTAATATTCTTTGGTATCCTAAAAGAAAATGGATTAAAGTAGGTGCAATATGGTGTTTGCTTGTTTATTTATATGATAAGTTTTATATTGATACAAATGTTACTTTTCTAATTGGGTTACTTTTAGTATTTGGTGTTCCTATATGGATATGGGATAGTATAAAATACAACCGAAATGATTCGATTACTGCTTTACAAATTCAAGTTTCTTCAGGTTTTCAACTTCATATAGGCTCTCCCAATCGTTTGTTTCTAGATGATTTATATACAAGACTATGCCAAGCAATCCAAACCCAAAAAGTAGTACATACATTTCAAAATTATGGAACGATTAATATTGCCAAAACGATTCATAACGAAAATAGACAACTATATATAAGTCAAGTAATTTTTAGTAAATTTTATGAAAAAGTTTGAAAATGAAAACTTGCTTAAATTACTGCATGACAAAAACAACCAAAGTATTCAAATTTTTGAAAAATTTAGTTCTTGTTGTCTTTGATATTGTCGTATCTAATATAATCTCTATTCTCTTTAAGAATGTAATAGATGATTGTTAATAATTTACGACTAATGCCTGCTAAGGCAACAAAATGGTGCTTACCTTCAGATATCTTTTTATCATAATAAGTTCTAAGCTCAGGCTCATTTGATATTGCAACTAAACTAGCTATATAAATGGCATGACGAAGATAGGGGAAACCTCTTTTAGAAGTTTTATCATTAGAAGATAATTTATTACCAGATTGATTTTCAGAAGGATCAGTACCAGCAAAAGCAATCAGTTTACTAGGTTTATCAAAGTTATTGATGTCTCCAATTTCTGCTAAAATGATAGGAGCAAGATTAACTACAACACCAGGAACTGATAAAAGGTGGTTATCTAATTTATTATAAAGTTCTTTGATTTCTTTACTTACTGCATCAATTTGATTTTCTAAAAAGATAATTTGATTGATAAGTTGTTTGATTTCAAAAGAACAAGCATCATTAGTAAATTTGATACCAAAAGATGACTTAGCAACTTCCTTGATATGAAGAGCAGTATCTTTGTTAAATTTACCCTTACTATGTTTAGATAATAAATTAGCTAGTTTCGTAGTAGAAATCTTGATGATGTCATCAGGAGTTGGACAATTCAGTAATAGTTGTTTCGAAGTAGTACCAAAGGTATCACAAAAAAGTTTCTTATATTCTGGAAAAACTTTATCTAGTAATCCAATTACTTGGACTTTTAAAGAAGAAACATTATCTACAATGTTAGATCTAAAACGAGTTAATTGTTTTAAAGATAATAAGTTTTCCTCAGGCAATTTAGATTCTTTAAAACCAAAAACTCTTAAGTAATCAGCGATAATAATAGAATCAATAATATCATTTTTTTGTTTTCTATTATTATAAGCACCGCGATAGGATTTAACTTGGTAAGGATTATAAACAGATACGTTAAAACCATTATCAGTTAAAGCGGAATATAAGCTTAACCAATAGTGACCTGTCGCTTCCATAGCAACCTCAATATTGCTTAAATCACCAAGTTTATCTTGGATGGTGGTTAAAAGTTTTGCATAACCTTCATTACTATTTGTAAATTTAATTGCCCTTATAACAACATCTCCAGTGTTGTAGATAAGTGAAGCAACGTGATTTGTTTTAGCAATATCAATACCTAAAAAATAATTCATAATAAAAACTCCAATTCTTGATATTTAAGATAGAGGCAGTGCCCTCAGTACCTTTACAAAGATATAACCTCGCAAATGAAAGGCAAAAGCTAACAAGCAAGTCCTTATACAACTCATTAATATCCAATTTGTAAAGAAGAGGCTTTAGTCTAAAATAAGAACCAAATGTTCAAGGAGGTAACTAAAACCACTCTATCTCTACAGACATTATAATATAGATTTTATAATCTACAAAATAATGAGTTTATAGATATCTCTTAACAAAAATCTAAATAAGAAATGTAGTTAAAAAATATCTTAACTGCATTATACGAGGAGGTAAGGCAGTTGAATATTAAGGTAGAAAATTATGGCGTTGTCAATATTGCAGACCATATCGAAAATCAGTTTGTGCAACAGAAGTCCCATTTATTACAGGAACTGGATGTTTTAATGAAAACGGATATCCATTTAGAAGAACAACAAAAACTAAAAGAAATTTGTAAGTGCATTCATCAAAATGACATGAAGAAAGCAAAAACGTTACTTTCCCATTTAAGTACATTTGCAAAAACAGTAATGAGGGAACTTTCATTGTCATTACTGATTGACTTTCTAAAGTCTAATATTCGGTGAACTTATGAATGGTATTATAACAATCAATAAACCTGCAAATTATACAAGTCGAGATGTTGTTAATATTGTAGGAAAACTTTTAGGCACAAAAAAAATAGGTCATACAGGAACATTGGACCCGATGGCTACAGGTGTAATGGTCCTATGTATTGAGAAAGCTACAAAATTAGTAGAAGTGATAACAAGTGAAAAAAAAGAGTATGTAGCGCAAATGATTTTAGGAATTCAAACAGATACAGGTGATATTACAGGGAATATTTTAGAAGAAAAAGAGGTAAGTGTTACGGCTGAAGAAATAAAACAAGCTTGTAAAAACATGACAACAACATATTTCCAAACAGTCCCTATTTATTCAGCGGTTAAAATAAAAGGCAAAAAGTTATATGAATATGCAAGAAATGGAGAAACTATAGAACTTCCAAAAAGAAAAGTAACAATTTATGAGCTAGAATGTAGTAAATGTATGGTACAAAATCAAAAAGTTATCATTGAAATTCGAACAGTAGTTTCTAAAGGAACTTACATTAGAAGCCTAATTGAAGATATTGCAAGTATGTGTCATACAGTAGGAACAATGTCTCAATTAACAAGAACACGTCAAGGAGAATTTTCCATAGAAGATTGTAATACATTAGAAGAAATAGAACAAGGTAATTACCATATAGAGGATTACAATCGAATACTCCAGAAATATCCTACCATTGTGGTAGATTCTTATCTAGAGAACAAAATTAAAAATGGTGTTGTTTTAGAAAATCGATATCAAGAAGATGTTGTTTTGTTTCAAAATGAGCAAGGAGTTCCTCTTGCACTTTACCAAATTTATGAAAAGGATTCCACAAAAATGAAACCATGGAAAATGTTAGAAATATCTTCCAAGTGATTATTATGCAATGATTATAAGAAGTGTTTAATTTCTAAATAAGAAAATGAGAGGTGAGAACATGAGAATAGTAGAGAAATAAGTTCGGCATAAACTTAAAAAAAATTATGCCAAAAGGAGGCATAATATGTTAGAAGTAAAAGACGTAAGTATTTGTGTAAATACTAGATACTTAATCAAAGGTCTTTCCTTTACCTTAAACAAAGGAGATAAACTTGCAATTATTGGAGAAGAAGGAAATGGCAAATCCACATTGCTCAGATGCTTATTGGGGATTTGTGATTATGCTACTGTAACAGGAATGGTAAGTCAGAAGAATTATACGATCGGCTATTTAGAACAATTGATTCAAGACAAACAAACTGTTTTTGATTTTCTATTTTCCAATCAAGAAGCGTATTATAATAAAATTCATGAATTATATCAATATTTAGAAACATTCCAATTAAAAGAGGAGATTCTCAAACAATCCATGTCCACTCTATCAGGTGGAGAAAAAGTTAAGATAGGGATTTTGAGACTTCTGTTAGAAGAATGCGATATACTGTTTTTAGATGAGCCAACCAATGATTTAGATATTGAGACATTGGAATGGTTAGAAATGTTTATGAAGCAAACAAATAAACCAATTCTATATATTTCTCACGATGAAACATTATTAGCAAGTACTGCAAATAGAATTTTACACATTGAACAACTTAAAAAAAAGCAAGAATGTAAACATACACTTATGAATGTAGATTATCAAACTTATATAGACATGAGAATCAATTCCATTCAAAAACAAACACAGGTCGCAACATTTGAAAAAAGAGAATATACGAAGAAAGAAGAGAAGTTAAGGAGAGTGATGCAAAAAGTAGAGTACAGACAGAATACTATCTCTAGAAGTGATCCACATGGAGCTAAGGTATTAAAGAAAAAAATGCATACTTTAAAATCACAAGAAAAGAAGTTGAACGAAAGTGCATTGACTGAAATGCCTGATGTGGAAGAAAGCATTCATTTTTCTTTTGAAGAAGTTAATATTCCAAAAAACAAGTTAATTTTAGAGATTTCATTAGAACGATTAGAAGTAGGGCAGCAGTTATTGGCCCAAAATATTTATTTAGAAGTACGAGGTAATGTTCATCTATGTATTATAGGAAAAAATGGAGTAGGAAAAACAACGCTCATCCAAAAAATATATGATACTTTATGTACTAGGACAGATATTAAGGTAGGATATATGCCACAAAATTATGAAACGTTATGGAATCCACAAATGACGGTTTTAGATTTTGTTGCCCAAAAACAAGATATTACAAAAGCAAGAATGTATTTAGGAAATATGAAATTTACGCAAGAGGAAATGACAGGTAAAATAGAAGATTTAAGTAATGGAACCAAAGCAAAATTAATGTTAATGAAATTTGTTTTGGAACAGTGTGATGTGTTAGTATTAGATGAACCTACAAGAAATGTTAGTCCATTATCGAATCCAATGATTCGAACTGTTTTAAAAAATTTTAAAGGAACTATCATCAGTGTATCCCATGATCGAAAATATATAGAGGAAGTCGCTGATGTAATTTATTTATTAGATGCATCAGGACTTACAAAGATAAATAAATAGAAATATTTATAAGGGGAATTTTTTATATGCATGGTATGTAGAATTGCACCCCTACAAATCAATCTATATAAAAATAGTAATAATTATGGAACAATTCATTAGAAAGGAAATAGGTGGTCCAATGAAAAAAGGAGAAGCACAGATGCTTGCACCAATCAAATCCCAAATAATTATACAATATATAAATCAAGTATTATTATATCCTGAAGCAATACAAGCCAAAATTAATTTAGGTGTTGCCAAACTTGAAAAGCAAAATGTTTGTGTTTTAGATATTTATGTACCAAAAATGGATATGGAAAGACATTTAAACTTAGAGATTACAATGGATCATTATTTTATATTATGTAGACAACTTTTAATAGATTTATTGAAAACCTTTTCCAAACATGAAACGATTCAACTCAGTGATTATTATTCCATCAAATCTATGATAGAAAATTTTGCAGGAATAGACGCCATGAATGCGATTGGAAGTAGAATTCGAATGAATTTAAACATAAGTTATTCTGAATTTCAGGAAATTATGGATGCATATAATACAATTTATGATACATTCCCATCAGAGATGGAATCTCATCCTAAAGTGAAATGATATGTATACTGATTTAAGAACAATTCCTAATATTGGGAAACAAATAAAAAAAGATTTATTACAAATTGGGATTCAATCTGTAGAAGATTTGAAAGGAAAAAATCCTGAAACTTTATATGAGCAAGTTTGTAAAGTCAAAGGCTTTCAAGAAGATAGGTGTCTACTATATGTATTTCGTATGGCTGTTTATTATGTAAGTACAGACAATCCTGAAACAGAGAAACTAAAATGGTGGTATTGGAAAGATTAAAAGGAGTTGTAAACATGAATTTGTATATGAGAGAAGCAAAAATGCTTGCAAATAGTAACTTAAAAAGGAAAGCTGGTGGACCGTTTGGGGCTTGTATTGTAAAAAATGGAGAAATCATTGGAAAAGGATTTAACAATGTATTAGGTATGCATGACCCAACTGCTCATGCAGAGATAGAAGCCATTCGTGATGCTTGTAGATACTTAAATACACATGATTTATCAGGATGTGAAATTTATACTACAAGTTATCCTTGTCCAATGTGTTTTTCTGCAATTATCTGGGCTAACATCAAAAAATGTTATTATGGAAATACAAGAAAAGATACAGATGAAATAGGATTCAGGGATGATTTTATTTATCATTATATTGAAAATTTAATGCAAGGGATTGAAGATAAAAAGATTTTATCTTTTCAATGTATGGACCGGGAAGAAACGATAAAAGAGTATGAGTTTTATCAAAATCAAAAAGATAAAGTAATTTATTAGGAGGTGTATAACTATGTTAGTTACAAAAACAAAAATAGAATCGAGATGTGGAATTGTATGTAGTGAATGTACATTTCACAAAGATAGTACTTGTGAAGGTTGTCTGAATATTACAAAGCTATTTTGGGGGGATCAATGTCCTGTTAAAAGTTGTGCAGAAGAACATAAGCATGATTGTTGTGGTCGGTGTGTTCATTTTCCATGTGATATATTGAATGCTTTTTCTTATGATAAAGAACAAGGGGATAATGGATTACGAATTGAAAATTGTAAACAATGGTGTCAAGACATAAAGGAAGATTTATGAATGAAACATTAAAAATAAAGTATAGTTCTTTATGTATCAATACTGTTTTGTTTTATAAAATAGTAGATTTGTTGAATCAGCATGCACTTAAGAATCCTACCATGTCCAAAGAAGAAAAATATTTCATCATAAAGGAATATCAAGAGATAGAGCCTAGGTTATATGAAGCAATGATGGAGGATATTGCGAATGGATTATTATAAAGAATTGTTAGAAAAATATGAACAAAAACAGAGTAGGAAAGCAAAAATATATTTTCAATATTATGAACAACTTGAGAAGATTATGCAAGAAAAGCAATTGAATGAATTTTATCAAATGTTTTTAAAACTTTGGTTGTTATCAATGGTAGAGCACTATGATTCCAATAAGAATATTTTAGAGCACACACCTGTAGAAAAATATATTCAAGAAAATTTTCATATTTTGGAAAAACTTGATTCATTAAAAATTTATGGATTAGATGATATATTAAATGATTCAACTAATTATTTTTACAAACATATGGAAAAAATTCCACATGCATATCCTGTTTTTCAGAGATTTAGAAAAGAGAAGGAACAATATGTATTAGATAATGAAAATGGTACTTATGCTTTATTGACAATTGGAGTGTGCAAATCTACAAAAACCACTAGAGCAATTGAAATCATGGCTTCAAGTAATTTTCCTGAAAATTTTCATCATGAATTGCGACACGCAAGTCAATTTTTCGATGGTTATTATTATTCTAGTGAGTATCCATTTTCATTTGATATGATGCGTATGTTAAGTGAGGGGGATGCTATTTACCATGAAAGATTATTAGAAAATAAAAAATATAACAAATTGCTTGCAACGCAGGAAAATGAAGTTCCATCTGTGAAAACCTATCATATCTATTTTCAACTTTATATGTTACTTATGTTTATATTACCAAAACAAACACGTGATAGGTGGAAATTTTCCAATTTAGAGTTGATTCATATTCCTCAAAAATATCATAATTTTATTACAGAAATATTTGCTATCCTTACCCTTTTGCTAGCGAAAAATAATAAGTGTTATAAGGATGTAGATATGGAAGCGTCTATTGCTTTGTGTATGCAAAAGTTTACAACAGAGGGATTACAACTGTTAGTAGAATTGGCAAAAGAAAAAAATGAAGTTGAAATAAAAACACGTACTTGTGAATATCAACAATTGCGTGTAAATATAAAGGATTGTGAGTTAAATACAGATGTTTTGAAACAAAAAGAAAAAAGGCAATGGAATGAAGAAAATCATACATTAGAATTGTTAGAAAGACTTCAATTTTTAGAAAAAGAAATCAATAGGTTGAAACAAAAAGAAACGCCTGAAGCATTATTAGAAGGTGATATGTATCATTATAATCAGTATTTGTTGTATCAATTTGGTATGAATTTGTCATTCCATATGCAACAACTGTATCACCAAAATTTGTCCTTTGAACAGTTGTTTCAAATGTTAATTGAGATGGTAAAAAGTTATTTAATGGAGATAAAAGATCCCTATTTAGAAGAAAAGTTTGCATTTTTAGAATCAATGAAAAATCAAAATCTTGAAAATCAGAAAACACGTTAAAACGATATTATGTGAAAGAGGAATCAATTTCTATCATTGTACTATTTTTTTTTATAAATTCTATCAATTTCATATTGAGCTACCCTTTTTTAAAGTCCTATTATATACATTGAAATTGATAGTTGGAACGTCAATTTTATATAGTCATTCGTTTTACATCGGGGACAAAATTGTATTTACTTTTATTGTGATTTCATGTATTCTATTTTTGAGGAGTGAGTGTATGAGAATGAAAACAATAATAGGGGGAATGATAGCGGTTGTCCTTTTCGTTGGCGGTTATTTTGGTTATAAAGGATATAATTGGTTTATTTATAATTCAGGCGGGTATGAAATAGATTCCGTTGAAGAATTGTATCAGAATCTAGTATTTAAAGATACAATTCATATAAAGACTCAGCCTACAACTGAGTATTTAAAATTTCAAAATTTTAATGTAAAAAATGTTGTACAAAAATTTGAGAGACCTGATGACTTAAACGATATGGAGAATTTTAGTAAGTACGTATTGTACGATGATGATCGTAAAATGATTGCTTCTTTTTGGATAGGTGTTTCAGAATCTAATGTAGAAAGATTTCAAACGGATGAAGTTATGGAAGATTTTCCTGTTGGTATTACCAATAAAGATATGATTGCTTTTTTTAAAAAACATAAAATTACGAATGATATTGAATTATTTGAATATTTAAGTCAACAAAAAATAAAAAAAGATCATTTATTTACAAGTGTGAAACAAATGAAAGAAAATTATATTATACGAAACATTTTGTCTAGTGCTATTCCTAGTATTGATTCCTTAACAAAAATTGAGGGAGATAAAATAGGTTATATTTTAAATATGCAAGATAAAGTGAAACAGGTTAGTATTTTAGAGCAAGATAAATGTTATATACTTACATTTTTTGGTTTAGATTACTTTGATGATGCAACTATACAAGATATTTTAAATAGTATTGTAATTGAAGAAGCATAGTTGCTTTTTTTTTCGTTATAATGTTTTAGAAAGTGAATTATAAAATATAAAGGATAGCTTAAAATTGTATCTTATTAGATTTTAGGTTATTGGAATTCAAAATACAATTATCACATATATTTCACAAAATTTGATTTGCAAATATTGTAAAATAATAAGAGAAATGCTACAATGGGTAAGGAGGTATAGTATGAAGAAATTTTTAAGTATATTAGTAATTGGTCTAATATTAATTCCAAATCAAATGTTTGCGAGTTCTGTAATTAAAGTAGCAGGAAAATCTTATGAAACATTGAATTTTGAAGAAGCGTTGGCACAAGAAGGAATTGAACATGATTTATCTAATTACAAAGAAACAGATGATCAAGCTGTTATCTATTTATTTAGAGGACATGGTTGCAGTTTTTGTAAAAACTTTTTAACATTTTTAAATAGTATTGTAGGAGAATATGGACAGTATTTTAAAGTGGTTTCTTTTGAAACTTGGCAAAGTCAAGAAAATGCAACATTGTTAGAAGAGGTCGCAACATTTTTAGGTGCAGATGCAGGAGGCGTTCCATTTATTATAATTGGAGATCGTGTTTTTCCAGGATATTCTGATTCCTACAATGACCAAATCAAAGCAGCAATCATGGATCAATATGAAAGTAAAAATAGTTATGATGTAATGAAGGAATTAGAAAAATCAAAGAATAAGATGGATAGTTCTGTCGTAATTATTCTATGGAATTTAGTATTTTTTATCACATCAACTACTATCATTTTAATATTTATGAATACAAAACAAAAACAAACAATGCTAACTTTAGAAGAAGTACAGAAAGAATTAAAAGATTTTAAAAAAATACAAGGAAGTTCAAAAGAATCGACAAAGGGAAAGAAAAAGTCAGTATAACAGCGTTGTAAAAAAAATGGTTAAAGTTCCTTAAGATAAAAGGAAAATAACCATTTTTTTGACCAAAATAGAATGTGTTTTAGAAAAATTGTAAGCTTTTTAGGTATTTTATTACTAGTGATAAAGTGATTCCATATAAGCGTGAAATGATAAATATTATGATATTCAATTAAATTTTGGATTTCGTATTACGGAATAATTATTTTACATATATTTATGAATGAATTAATTTATATTCTAAATGAAATGTTATTGTTTTTATGTATTAGGCAGTTATCAATCAGTAACTGTTCTTTTTCGTTTTATGGATAATTATCCTTTCTATTAAATCTATATAAAAATGGAAAGGGAATCTGAATCGACATGCAAGAGGAAAATAAGGAATTATTAAATAAAAAATCAATTTATGATTGGTGTTTTCTAACATCATTAGAAGATTTATGTTTTTATAAGAATGGTTACTGTTGGTTATATTCAGTAGCGCATGAAGAAATATGTGATATATTTTGTGAAAATGAAGAAGAATATGAATATTTAAAATCAATAGGAATAAAATTTGTAGATGATAAGTTTGTTCCTACTCCAAAGGAACAATTAATCTATGAAGAATACTAAGAATTTAGAGAAAAATCTAAGTTCTTTTTATGTTTGAAAGAACAGGCAATAATTTGATATACTATTTACGTAATGAGACAGATGGTTTAATTGGATTACAATATAATAATGAAATCTATTATTATATAAAAAATGCTCAAAATGATATTATAGGAATATTAGATAGTAATGATAATGTAGTAACAAGGTATACTTATGATGCATGGGGTAATATCATATCTATCACAGATGGTAATGGAATAGTCATATAGCAAGCATCAATCCCTACAGATATAGAAGTTACTATTATGATTCAGAAACAAATCTTTATTATCTAAATAGTAGGTATTATAATCCTGCTTGGGGTAGATTTTTAAATGCAGATGGATTATTTGGAAATAATATAGAAACATGTAGATATAATTTATATATGTATGCAAATAACAATATGATTATGTTCAGTGATTTGGACGGACAAAATCCTTTTGTAAATTTGGCTACTAGCTTCTTTGATACCACAAAAAAAAATAACGCAAGAATTTGTTGAAGTGGTAGATTTAAAAAATAATTTAGAGACAGTTGGCTTTATGGATACTATTTATAGTAATGCTAAGCAACTTAATATAACCTTACATCAAAATAATATTGAAACTCCCAAACAGAAAAGTCATTTTTTAGCTCAGTGTGCTTATGAAACTAATTTTGGTATGTGGCTAACTGAAATTGGTAGCAAACAAATTTTTCTACAAAAGCTTATGGGTATAAGTATAGAGGAGCAGGATATATACAATTGACATGGAGCTATAATTATGAAAGTTTTTCAAAGGCAATGGGTGATCCAGAAATTTATAATCAAGGTGTAGATTATGTAGCAGCAAATTATGCTTGAGATGTAGCTGGTTGGTTTTGGACTAATAAAAAATGAATGATAGAATATCTAATGGGGCTACAGTAAAGGATATAACAAGATTAGTTAAGTACATGGGAGAAAAGACAAGAGTATTATAATAAAATATATTCGGTATTTAAATAGATGGGGAGATAGAATGAAAAAAATTATTATATTTGCATTATGTTTATTTACTATAGGGTGTAGTAACAATGTAAATTTTGTATTAGAGGATAATGCATCCTATGATTATACATCAGAAAGTTATACACCTACTTCCAAGATGTATGTTAAATATCCTAGATTTATTGATGGGAAGTTTGATTTAATTAATAAGATTATAGAAAATGACATTATATCTTTTGTGCAAGATTATTATGATAACATATATGAAGGATTGACATTGAACATTAATTATGAGATTTCCTATCAAGGAAAAGATATGATAAGTATTGTATATACAGGAACGGGAAACGTTGAAACAGCTGCACATCCAACTAATATTTTTAAGACAATTAATATAAATATTTCGCAAAATAAAAAAGTATATTTAAATAACTTATATAATATTGATGATGATTTTGTAGAATTATTTAAAGAAGAATTTAAAAAATAAGTAAATTTGGAAAAATCAATTATCCTAGATAGTTATAATGATAATGATTTGAAAGAATTGTTAAAAAATGCAGATTTAAAATCTAATATCATGAGCTACTTAAAAGATAAAAACGTTGGTTTAAGTTTTGAAGTGCCACATGCAATAGGAGACTACATTACGATTACAATCAATAATGAAAAGTTAAAAAATTTCAAAATAAAATAATTTAATAATAAACTTTGATGAGATATGGCAGGCATATTATTTAAATTGTTTTTTTGCTACATTCTGTGATGATCCACATGATACTTATTACATTCGTATGGGTGCAATTATTTACCATTCCCAAAATTAATCAATAAGTAGACTGGAGTTTACGTGTAGAAGTTATAAATAATTCTAATAATAAAAAATACAATATTTATTATAGATACCATGATTATGATGCCGAGATGGAATGGTTGGATGAAAAGACAATAAAAATCAATGGTAAAAAATTAAATATTTACAAAGATTATTATTATGAATAAATAATGAAAATATTAAATTTCCAAGAAAAAATTTAGAGCAAAATCTAAATTTTTTTTATAAAATTGCCTTATGTCTAGTGAAAGTCCAGTGAAAAAAGTGATATGTTTTTGTTGTAGAAGAAAATGAATTTGCAAATCCCTATCTTTTACATAGAAAAGAGGAAATGAAATGGAAGAATTTATCGAAAAATTAATGAATGTGAGTGAACCAAAAACGTTATTTCTATTATGTGGAATCTTCATTTTTACAGATGTGATTACAGGCTATCTAAAGGCCTTTAAACATAGAACAATAAATTCATCTATTTCAAGAGATGGACATATCAAAAAGATCGCATGGATTATCGCTTTATTATTAGGCTTTGTAATTGACTATTTTATGCAAATACATCTATTTTTAATTGGTAGTGCAATTGTTTGCATTGCAACTGAAGGTATTTCTATCTATGAAAATTTAGGTGAAGTAGGAATTCATTTGCCATTCAAAAAATATTTTGAAAAAATGAATACAGGTGAGACGCATGAAAAAGGGTGATACCAGTAAAAGAAATGGAATTCAAGATGTACTATGTCCTTTTACGGATTGGTATTGTACACAGGGAGCAAATGATTCCTATTCCCATAGAGGGAGCGAGGCCAATGATATTAGAGGACTAAGAGCAGGAATCCGTTATCCATATTATGCACCAGTCGATGTAAGATGTGTGAATATAAATAGAACTTATTCATTTGTATGGTGGCAATCAATAGAAAAAGTGAGATTTGCAGATGGTACAATTGATTATGTTACTTTCTTGTGTGGTCATGATAATACTATTAACTGTTATATTGGGCAAACGATTAAACAAGGTGTTCAAATTGGAAATATGGGGAATGCAGGAAATGCAACAGGAGTACACTCCCATATTGAGGTAGGTAGAGGAAAACAGGATACTTGGGTAAAAAATCAATATGGAGTATATTGTATACCAAATCAAATTCCACTAGAAAATGTATTTTTCATGAATGATACTAACATATTATTAGGAATTGCCGATTGGAAATATTTAGATGATGTGAATGATATTTCATTAGAAGAAAATAAAATGTATCTGAATTTAAGTGAATATGCAGATACATGGAGAATCTATGATTTAGGAGTACAGCCAGTTGTAAAGAATGCGAAGGGTATGTTAAAACCTTCTCATTTTAAAGGACTTTCTTATACCATTTTGGGGTACGAAGATAATGGAATAACAGCGATTATTGATACTGGTCAGTTTGGTAGCGTAAAAATAGTTATAAAACATAAATTGGCATCTATAACAAATAATCCAATCTATAACCTGATAAAGTAAATATTTGCTTGATTATTTGTATTTATCTATACTTTTTAAAATAGAAAAATTGTATAAATGAAAAATAAATTTTAAAACTATTTGTGATATAATTTTGTAATCTTAATTCAAGTTTACTATATCACATCATTTAAGAAAGTGCTTATTATTTAAAGACTTATTTACAATTGAAAACTTGTATGAAATTGACGAATCGAATTTTTGTGTATTTTTTTGTTGTTGAAACACTAATTTTTATTATAGAATTTATTTTGTATTTTCGTTATAATGGTATTGTATTTATTTTTTATCCAAAAAAGGTGAATGGCAGAAAGTACTATGCATTGAAAATAGAGAGGAAGATGAGAATGCTAGAAAATCGAGTAGCAATTATTACAGGAGGTACAAGAGGAATTGGGTTAGAAACTGTTCGTGTTTTTTATGCAAATAAAGCCAAAGTGATTCTGTTTGGTTCTAAAAAGGAAACTGTAGAAAAAGCATTGGAAACATTAGAACAAGAAAATATTCATGTAAAAGGTTATTTTCCTAATTTAAAGAATATAGAAGAGATTCAAACTGTTGTATCACAAATCATAAAAGAATATGGTCATATTGATATTTTAGTGAATAATGCAGGAATTTCTGCAAATAAAAAAATAGAAGATACTTCTTTAGAGGAGTTCAATCATATTATGGAATTAAATGTAAATGCAATATTCAATTTGTCTAAGGTAGTTGTACCCTATATGAAAGAGAATAGAAGCGGTGTTATTTTAAATACAAGTTCAATGGTTAGTATTTATGGACAACCCTCTGGAGTAGGATATCCTACTAGCAAATTTGCTGTCAATGGACTTACCAAATCATTGGCAAGAGAGCTTGCTCCATTTCAAATCAGAGTGAATGCAGTTGCTCCAGGAATTACCAAAACGGATATGATAGCTGATGTGCCTGAAAATATAATCAAACCACTCATTCAAACAATTCCACTAGGTCGCATTGGAGAGCCAAAGGATATTGCAAATGCTTTTCTATTTTTAGCAAGTGATTTAGCAAGTTATATTACAGGTGTAGTCCTTTCTGTAGATGGAGCAGCTATGAATTGATTATTTTTTCAAGTGATAATAGTCTAAATGATTTGGAAATATTGTGTTATTGATTATTAAGTAAAAAATATTTCCAAAAGAGAGTATAATAAAAGCGAAAGGAAAGATGCATATGAAAGAATTTAAAATACAAGTAAAGGGAATGGAATGCACAGGATGTGAAAATAGAATTCAAAATGCAATTCGTCAATTGCATCCAATAGAATTGGTAAAAGCAGATTATAATACGGGAATTGTTACAGTTATAACAGAGGAAGCGCTTCTTTCAACAATTCAAGAAAAAATTGAAAATTTAGGATTTCAAATAGTTGGGGAATGATATGCAAAAAATTATTCTAAAAGTAGGAGGTATGACTTGTAGTGCTTGTTCAAATGGCTTGGAAAAATATTTAAACAAACAAAAAGGAATTCAAGCAAGTGTAAATTTAGTGATGGAAAATGTACTTGTAGAATATGATGGGCATGTTACCATAGAAGAAATTGAACAATATATTGAAACAGCTGGATTTAAAAGTTTAGGGGTATGGCAAGAACAGAATGAAAACGATAATTTAAAATCAGAAAAACAAAAATGGATTGTTTATACCATTTTGATAATTGTATTTTTTTATATTTCTATGAGCCATAGGATGGGTTTACCCAATATTGCAATATTGGATGTTCAACAATCTTTAAAGACCTATACGATTGTATTATTTTTAATGTCTATTCTTTTTCTCTATTATGGAAAAGACATCCTAAAAAGTGGATATCATAATTTAATTTATAAAGCACCCAATATGGATACTTTAGTTACAATTGGAATCATGAGCAGTTTCTTTTATAGTTTATATAGTATGTCCCAAATTTTAAAAGGAAATGTAACCTATGTTGAACAATTATACTTTGAATCTGTGGGAATGATTATCTATTTTATAAAATTAGGTAGGTATATTGATTCAAAAAGTAAAAACAAAACCAAAGAGGCGATTCAGAATTTGGTACAGATGACACCTAAATACGCTACTGTTTTAAAAAATGGAAAAGAGACGAATGTAACAATAGATTCTATTCAAAAAGGAGATATTCTATGTGTTCGTAGGGGTGAGAAAATTGCTGTAGATGGAATTATTACTAGAGGAGCTGCACATATAGATGAAGCATTTATAACAGGCGAAAGTAAACCAGTAAAAAAAATAGAGGGGAATCAAGTGTTAGCAGGAAGCATTAACGATGATGGTTATTTAGAATATCGAGCAGAACGAATTGGGGCGGAGTCTACTATTTCTGAGATTGTAAAATTAGTTGTAGAAGCAACTAGTACCAAAGCGCCTATTGCTTCCTTGGCAGATAAAGTAAGTAGCTATTTTGTACCGAGTGTTTTGATGATTGCTTTTTTCACTGCAATAGCTTACTTGTGGATTGGAGAATCTTTTCCAGATGTGCTCATATGTTTTGTTACCATTTTAGTGGTTGCTTGTCCCTGTAGTTTAGGACTTGCTACACCCCTTGCGATTGTGGTAGCGGAAGGTATTTGTGCTAAGAATGGTATTTTAGTCAAAAAAAGTGAAATTTTAGAAAATGCTTGTAAAGTAGATACCATTGTTCTTGATAAAACAGGAACGATTACTTATGGAATCCCTAAAATAGAAAGTATATTGTTATATGGAAGAGAAGAGAGTGAGGTAATTCGACTTGCAGGTAGTTTAGAAGTAAAATCTTCTCATCCTCTTGGAAAGGCATTTATTACATATATGCAAGAACACCAGTTAAAGCCCTATTCTATAGAAGTGGTACAAGAAATGAGTGGATATGGGATGGTTGGTAACAGAGGAAGTTGTCAAATCCTTGTTGGAAATGCTAAATTATTAAAACAATTTGCAATTGCAAATCCCTATCAAAAAGAGGAAGAACAACTTGTTCAAAAGGGAAATAGTATTGTTTATGTAGTAGAGAATCAAACCATTGTTGGTTTGATTGGAATCAATGATATTGTAAGAAAAAATACGAAAGAATTTATAGCAGAATTAAAAAGAAGAAAAATTGAAGTTATGATGTTGACAGGGGATCATAAAAATACAGCTTTAAAAATTGCCAATCAAATTGGGATTACAGATGTAATTGCGGATGTTTTGCCAAAAGACAAAGCATCTATTGTTCAAACATTAAAAGCAGAGCATAAAACAGTTATGATGTGTGGAGATGGAATTAATGATAGTCCTGCTTTAGTACTTGCAGATATTGGGATCAGTTTTCAAGGTGCAAGTGATATAGCTTCTAATTCAGCAGGAGTGATTCTAACGCATAATGATTTATATGGTATTTTGAATTTGATCACCATCAGTAAAAATACTATCCATAATATTCAACAAAATTTATTTTGGGCTTTTTTTTATAACTTATTGATGATACCGATTGCTATGGGGTTATTTCGGTTTATTGGTGTTACCATGAATCCAATGTTTGCAAGTATTGCAATGATGTTCAGTAGTTTTACAGTCGTGATGAATTCTTTAAGATTAAAACGTATGAAGTTGAAATAAGTTTATTTATCACATGTTTGCATTGGTCTATAATATTTGCTATAAAAAGGGAATGCTTTATTTAGGTTAGTAGGAAGAAATGCAATTGGGCTTCCTAGAAGGATATTTCAAAAAGCAAAATGAAAATCAAATTATAGAATTGCGTTCCTACTGTACGATGTATGGAAGTTGGCATTATTTTGCGGGAGCGCAGAGTATAAATTTAAATGCATATAATTATATTACCATTAATACATTGGTTGGGTATGATCAATTTGTAGCATATTATGGAAAAGAAAATATAGTGCCCATTTTATTCCAGATGGATTCTGGAACTCGATTACAACGTGCTTTGGATAGAGAAAAAACACAAGTGTATCCTAAATATGAAGAGATGTGTAGGAGATTTTTAGTGGACGCAGAAGATTTTAACGAGGCAAATATTCAAAAACGAGGGATTTCTTCTGATTTTATTATTGATAACTCTGGAATGATTGAAAAGACAGTTTCGGAAGTGGAACAAGTGTTAGGAAAAACTTTAAATAAAAAAATTTCGAAAAATAATACAATTGTATCATAAAGAAACGAAAAAGTACTTATCTTAGAAAAATCTCTTAATTAGAGATTTTTTATTGACATTGATGCTGGAAATACATATAATATGAATATATGAACATATAATCATATAAGGAGGTAGTAAATGCAACAAGAAGTTATTTATGAATTGAGTGAATTTTATAAAGTATTTGGGGATGTTACCCGCCTTAAAATATTAAATACACTGTGTGATCAAAAACGTTGTGTTAGTGAGATTGCTGAACAATTGCATATGACACATTCTTCTATTTCTCATCAACTCAAAGTACTGAGAAGTCAAAATTTTGTCAAAAATGAAAAAGTAGGAAAAACAGTTTACTATACTTTAGCAGATACGCATATCGTGACTATATTAAAATATGGATATGAGCATATATTAGAAAGGAAAAAACAATGAAAACGATTTATAAAATAGGAATGGGTGGATTTTTATTTTTGGTTTCCTTTTTCCTACCTAAAAATGCAATTTATCCTATCGTACTCATCTTGGCTTATAGTTTACTTGCATATCCGATTTGGATAGATGTCATTAAAAATATTCCAAAATTCAAAATATTGGATGAAAAGTTTCTTATGGTAATTGCGACACTGGGGGCCTTTATCATAAAAGAATATCCAGAAGCAGTGGCTGTTATTTTATTTTATCAAATAGGTGAATATTTAAGTGATTTTGCGACCGATCAAACGAAGGATGCAATTGGTAAACTTATGGATTTAAGAAGTGATGTAGCGCATCTTAAACGTAAAAATGGAGTTTTTACCATTCCAATCGAAGAAATCAAAGTAAATGATATTATAATTGTAAAACCAGGAGAAAAAATACCATTAGATGGTATTATCTTATCTGGGAATAGCCATTTAGATACATCGTCAATGACAGGAGAATCTATTTTAAAAACAGTAAAACCAAATGATGTTGTCATCAGCGGTTGTTTGAATAAAGAAGGTATTTTAGAAATAAAAGTAACCACATTATATCAAGAATCTACAGTCTCTAAAATTCTTCGTTTGATGGAACAATCTGGTGAAACGAAAACACAGCAAGAGAAGTTTATTACCAAGTTTGCAAATTATTATACGCCAATTGTTGTGATATTCGCTATGTTGCTTACAGTTATTCCTGTTATTTTTCATCAACCTTTTTCTATATGGTTTTATAAATCACTCCTATTTTTAGTGATTTCATGTCCATGTGCTTTAGTGGTATCCATTCCAATTGGTTTTTTCTCAGGAATCGGTGTTTCCAGTAAAAAGGGGATTTTAATTAAAAATACATTATCGTTAGAAAATTTAGATCAGATGAACACAGTCGTATTTGATAAAACAGGAACACTTACGAAAGGTAAATTTGAAGTGTCTAAGATTATCCCAAAAGAAAGAAAGGAGGAAATTTTGCGCTTAGCCGCACTTGCTGAAAGTAATTCAAATCATCCAATTGCTTTGTCCATTCAAAAAGCATATTCAAAACCGCTTACAGACACCATAGAATCTTATCAGGAAATTGTAGGGAAGGGAATTGAAGTAATAATAAGGGACAAAAAAATACATGTAGGGTCTAAAACGTTTATGCAAGAAAATAATATTGTATGTTCCAAACTTGATACATTAGGGACTATTGTTTATGTGGCCTGTAATCATGAATATATCGGTGCTATTATAATAGAAGATACGATAAAAGAAACCGCTTATGGTTTGATTGATCATTTAAAAGAGGTTGGCATTCAAAAAGCCATATTATTATCAGGGGATCATGAAAGAACTGTAAAAGAAGTAGGGATGAAGTTGCACATGGATGAAGTTTATGCAAATCTTCTTCCTACAGATAAAGTAGAACTTGTGAAAGCTGAGCAGGAAACAAATAAGATAATATTTGTTGGTGATGGCATGAATGATGCGCCTGTTTTGATGAAAGCAGATATTGGTGTTTCCATGGGTGGGATTGGAAGTGATGTAGCAATTGAAGCAAGCGACATTGTAATTATGAACGATGATCCTAGTTTACTTTTAACAGCTATTCAGATTGCCAAACAAACAAAAAAAATTGTGAAGTGTAATATTATCTTTGCATTAACCGTTAAAATACTCATTTTATTTTTAGGTTTGATAGGGATTTCTAGTATGTGGGGGGCAGTTTTTGCAGATGTAGGTGTAACCGTTTTAACGATTTTAAATGCACTTAGAATATTTCAAATAAAGACAATTTCATGAAATCGCGGCAGTGCATAAGAAATAAAATATTGTTCATTTAAAAAGTCATAAATAGCAAAGCCTTGTTTGACTTTTTTTCTTCGTTATATTATAGTATTATTCATGAAAAGAGGAAAAAAAATATGAGAGAAATGAGAATATTTTTAGGTACAGATGACTTTTTAACTGAAAATTTAGATGTACTATCAATAGAAAATATGAGAAACCTTTTTTACGATGGGTGTAGGGGGCTTATCAATAATGTTTGTTTAGAAGACAGTAATTCTCATTTTTCAGATTCCACATTAAAATGGAAACAAATGGAAGAAAAAATACAGTCATGTCATCTTTGTATTTTAGATATTACTTCTATCGCTGAACACAAAGCTTACGCCAAACATATCGAAACAATTTATAAAATATGTCTTGCCCATGATAAGAAAATGATTTTATTGCACCATTTTCTCTATCCAATCGATGATTGGGTAAAATTGGCTAAACCAGAAAATGTTCTGGATATTCTAGGACATGATGGACTAACAGTGCGTAGTAGGTTAACCGAGACGCTCAATCACTTTTTTGTTGTAAATCAAAGAACTTCGACCATTTTTTTAGAGGATAATAATTACCTTGAACTAGCAAATCTATTAAGTGACTGGTATTATAAAATAAAAGGAAATTGGGAATATCAACATATTTATCTGAATGAAAATACATTTGAAATACACTATCAAGGGCATTATGCAGATACCCTATTTAGGTTGCTCATTGATTTTACAAAAGTATCATTTGAAAATAGGAAACCAGTAGAGAAAATAATGCTAACATATATTCAAAATTCATTTAGTTTATTTAATACTGTTTGTCATAATGAGAAAAAGAAATTCTACAAAAAATATAAAGTATAGAAGGGGAAGATGGTATGTTATTTTTGAAAAACTTAAAGGATGAATTCAAACAAATTAAACGGTTTAAATTTTTGCTCCACGAAATTGCCAATATTGGAGATATTGTAGAAGACGATAAATGTATTACATGTTATGTAACACAAAAGTTACTTGATAAACATGTCAAACCTGTTTTTTATGAACTATATATTGGTGGCATGAATACAATGGATGAGCAAAAGAGGGAATTGATTTACTACTATCAATTGGATAAAAAAGTCCATTATGTTTTTGATGGAATTGTTTTTTGTTCTCCTATTAAGATTGGTTCTTATTGTTGTGAGATGACATTTCGAAATTGTAAATTTAAATATTCACCAATCACTATATTACAAGCAGATAAAATAACATTTGAAAATAATCAATATAAAAATGGACTTGCGAACTATAAAAATCAAACTTTTTTTAGAACTGTTTCACATATGACAATCAATGAACTCATCTTTAGAAATGAAAATTTTCAAAATTTATATATCCCATATAATCAGCGCAATTACTTTGGAATGGATATATGTGCAAAGAAGGTAAAGGTTGTTCATTCTCGAATTGTTTCTAATCATGAACAGATAGTTATTAAAGCCAAAGAGCTAGAAATTGTGAAATCTTTATTAGATGCACAAGAAATTTATCTTGATACTGATTATGTAGATGCAACAAAGAGTCATTTAAAAGCAAAAAAGGGCCTTATTGTTGGAAATGATATCAATACTTGTGATGTTGAAATCAAACTAGATGATGTATTTAGCCCTTATGTTGTTTTTAATGGAATAGAATGGGTGAATTATAATAATGGAAATAGAACATTTTATCATGATGATCCAAGCGAGTTAAAAGAAAAGAGAAAAGAATGGATAGCAATTCTAAATCATATTAAAGAAAAATATGCGAGTGCAGATGAAGAAGAAAAGATACAACAGTTGCAAAAACGCTTTAAATTTTAATTTTTTGTTTCCATAAAAATATTTATGATACAATAATTGCTGTAAATAGGATGCCGTGTTTTTGATAAAGTTATAATTAAAAAATAAACAATGTTTTGTATAAAATTTACATGACAAAATAGAAGAAAGAGGCAGTTATAATAAATAACAATGTAGAAGTGTAATCTTATACTTATAAAATTAGATAGTTTTTGTATTTAACATAAAATCTATGTGAAAATTTGTAAAATAGTTTATTCTGCTTGACATAAAAAAATATAGTCATTATAATGAGTTTCGTGCATACACCAAATATAGGGAATTATTCCCAGTAGAAAGGAAATTTATATGTTAAAAATATTCAAATATGTAAAAGATTCATGGATGAGTATCTTAACCATTATTCTTTTGCTTGTAGGGCAAGCTATCTGTGATTTATCGCTTCCAGATTACACTTCAAAAATTGTCAATGTAGGAATCAGTCAAGGTGGAATTGAAGATCCAACTTATGAAGCGATTCGTAAAACAGAAATGGATAAAATTTTATTATTTTTATCAGATGAACAAAAGGAAATTGTTTTCCATAATTATACTTTGCTTACAAAAGATGACTTGAAAAAAGAAGAATATGAGAAAAAAAGAAAACAGTATCCTATCTTAGAAAAAGAAGCAATTTATGAATTAAATAAAAATGCGAATAAAGAAGAATTAAATGAAATATTAGAACTTCCTATTCTTCTCATTTCATCATTTCGTGGAGATGGGGAAGAAAATCAAAAATTAAGAGATCAAATTTTAAATGGATTCCCTAATGATACTGATGTTTTTCAGATATTAGCTACTTATCCAAAAGAGGGTATTCAAAAAATAATAGAAGAAAGTAAAATGCAAATGGAACAAATGCCTGATTCTATATTAACCAGTGGGGCCATTCATTTAGTGAAACAGGAATATGTAGCACTTGGTATGCATACGGATCAAATGCAAACCAATTATATAATTTTCTCAGGTTTAAAAATGTTAGGCATCGCTTTGTTAAGCATGATTATGACGATTGGAGTTGGACTATTAGGTGCTCGATTATCTGCTAAATTAGGTCGTAGACTTCGTAAAAATGTATTTAAAAAGGTTGTAAGTTTTTCTAATACAGAAATGAAACAATTTGGAACAGCATCTTTGATTACAAGAACAACCAATGACATTCAACAACTTCAAATGGTATTGGTTATGCTTCTTAGAATTGTGTTTTATGCGCCAATCATAGGAATTGGGGGAGTGATTAAAAGTTTAAACGTCAATTCCTCTATGGCTTGGATTATTGCGATTGCAGTTATGTCTATTTTAACACTTGTTATTATTCTATTTGCGATTGTAATGCCAAAATTCAAAATTGTTCAAAAATTAGTTGACAAATTAAATTTAGTTACTAGAGAAATTTTAACTGGGTTACCAGTAATTCGTGCTTTTCATAATGAACAGCATGAAGAGATAAGATTTGATCAAGCCAATCAAGACTTAACCAAACTAAATTTATTCGTTGGAAGAACAATGGCATTTATGATGCCAGCTATGTCATTTATTATGAATACTGTTGCTTTAGTTATTTTATGGAAAGGTGCTTATAGTATTGATGCAGGACTCATGCAAGTAGGTGACATGATGGCTTTTATTCAATATACGATGCAAATTATTATGTCGTTCTTAATGATTTCTATGATTTCTATTATGTTACCTCGTTCTACTGTATCTGCAAAACGTGTAATAGAAATTATAGATACGAAGCTTGTGATTGAAGAGCCAGCAGAAGAGGTGCTTTTTGATGCAAGGCAAAAAGGTATTGTTGAGTTTAAAAATGTATCTTTTCGTTATCCTGATGCCAATGAAGATGTTATTACAGACATTAATTTTATTGCTAAACCAGGGATGACAACTGCATTTATTGGATCGACAGGTTCTGGGAAATCCACTTTAATTAATTTAATTCCAAGATTTTATGATGTTACGGAAGGTGCAATTTTAGTAGATGGTGTGGATATTCGAAAAATAAAAACACATACATTACGTGATAAAATTGGTTATGTCCCACAAAAAGGTGTACTGTTTTCAGGGACAATCGCAAGTAATATTGGGTATGGATGTAAAAGTATTACAGAAGAGGAATTACAAGAAGCAGCTTCTATTGCTCAGGCAACTGATTTTATTGAGCATTTAGAAGATACTTATCATTCTCCAATTTCACAAGGTGGAACAAATGTGTCAGGTGGACAAAAGCAAAGGTTATCTATTGCTAGAGCGATTGCTAAGAAACCAGATATTTATATTTTTGATGATAGTTTTTCGGCATTAGATTTTAAAACAGATGCCGCACTGCGTACAGCTTTGAAAAAAGTTACTAAAAAATCAACAGTTTTAATTGTTGCGCAACGAATTAGTACGATTATGCATGCTGAACAGATTATTGTCTTACAGGAAGGTAAAATTGCGGGAATTGGTACTCACAAAGAATTGATGCAATCTTGTCAGGTATACCAAGAAATTGCGTTATCACAATTATCAAAGGAGGAACTGGAGAATGCCTAAAGAAACAAAACAGGGACCTATGCATAGAGGTCCAGGCCCAATGGTAATGGGAGAAAAAGCGAAAGATTTTAAAGGGACTATGAAATCTTTATTTCATCATTTAAAACCGTATCGTACAACTATCTTTTTTGTATTGCTATTTGCAATAGGAAGTACTATTTTCTCTATCGTAGGTCCTAAAATATCAGGAAGAATTACAACTGAGATATTCAATGGATTGATGAGTAAAATAGGAGGTACAGGGGGAATTGATTTTATTAAAATCGGCAAAATTCTAACTTTCTTATTATGTTTATATATAGGAAGTCTTGTTTTTTCTTTTATACAAAGTTTCTTAATGAATGGAGTTTCTAATAAAGTATCTTATCAATTTCGAAAAGAGATATCAGAGAAAATAGGAAGGCTTCCTATGAAATATTTTGATTCTAAAACCAATGGAGAGGTATTATCTGTCATTACCAATGATGTGGATACTCTAAGTGATAGTTTGAGTCAAAGTATGACCCAATTGATTACTTCTGTTACCATGTTAGTTGGAGTGCTTGCCATGATGATTTCAATTAGTCCTTTCATGACTTTAGCTGCTATTTTAATTCTGCCAATTTCTTTAGGGGGCATGGGCTTGATTGTCAAAAACTCTCAAAAATATTTTACAAGGCAACAAGAATATTTGGGACATATCAATGGAACAATTGAAGAAGTTTATGGTGGTCAAGAAATTGTCAAAGCTTTTAATGGCGAACAAAAAGCGATTGCTGAATTCAATGAAAGTAATGATACTTTATATCATACGGCTTGGAAGAGTCAATTTTTATCTGGAATGATGCATCCAATTATGATGTTTGTTGGAAATTTAGGTTATGTTATGGTATCTGTTTTAGGTGGGTATTTAACAATCAAGAATAAAATTGAAGTAGGAGATATTGTATCATTTACACAATATGTAAGAAATTTTAATCAACCAATTGCGCAATTGGCACAAATCATGAATATGTTGCAATCTACAGCCGCTGCTGCAGAACGTGTATTTGAATTTTTAAATGAAGAAGAAGAAACACCTGATACAAAAGCACCATTATCTGTAGAAAATTTAAAAGGAAATATTACATTTGATCATGTAGCATTTGGTTATAATCCTGAAAAAAATATTATACATGATTTCAATGCCAACATTCATCATGGAGAAAAAATAGCGATTGTAGGTCCAACGGGAGCTGGGAAATCTACTATGATTAAATTACTTATGCGTTTTTATGATGTAAATAGTGGCGCTATTAAAATAGATGGGCATGATATCAAAGCGTTTAAAAGAAGTGATTTAAGAAGTTTATTTGGAATGGTTTTACAAGATACTTGGTTATTCAGTGGTACCATTGAAGAGAATATTAAATATGGAAAATTAGATGCGGATATTGAAGATGTAAAAAATGCATGTCGAGCAGCAAGTGTACATCATTTTATTAAAACATTACCAGATGGGTATCAAATGGTTTTAAATGAAGATGCAGACAACGTATCGCAGGGTCAAAAACAGTTGCTTACAATTGCTCGTGTGATACTTGCAGATCCTAAGATACTCATTTTAGATGAAGCGACAAGTAGTGTGGATACAAGAACTGAAATTATGATTCAAGAAGCTATGGATAGATTGATGGAAGGCAGAACCAGTTTCATTATAGCGCATCGTTTATCTACAATTAAAAATGCGGATTTGATTTTGGTTATGAATGAGGGAGATATTGTTGAAACAGGAAATCATGAAGAGTTATTAAAAAAGAATGGTTTTTATGCCAAACTTTATAATTCTCAATTTGAGGAAGTGTAATCACTTCTTTTTATTTTATGTACGAAAATTTAGATATGTAGAATTCTATATTATTATAGAATAGAAATTTTTCTTCTAAAAAATAGATACTTATTTGAAAAAATAAAGAAAGATAGTGAATATCTATCTTTTTCCATTCAGCCAAAATTGAAATAGAAACATTGTATCAGAATTATAGAAATATCAGAATTTGTTTCTAATATATGTGTTTATAAATATAATTTTATATGCATAGTGCAACTGTAAATTATAACAAAATTTTCGAAATGCAAGATGATATTTCCAAAATGTATTTTTGTAAAAGTAAAAATTTTTTATAGGTATTTTATAATATATAGAATAATTGTAATTTGAAATGAAAACAAATATTATTAAAAAAATAAAAGTTTTTTTGCTCTATAGATTATGAATTTTCGTGACATATTAGAAAATTTTTGTTACAATTATTGGAAAAGAAGAATTGAAATTATATTTTATTACGAAAATAGTAACATAAAAAAGTGCAATTTTAAACAGGCTCAAACGTTTAGAAAGGGTGTATATTTATGAAAAAAATTAGTTATTTATTATTGATTTTATGTTTTAGTTTTTTATTGGGGTGTTCTAGGGAAAATATAAAACAAAATTCAACTACAACACCACTTTTTTATGAAGTGTCACATCCTAATAAAGAAAATAAACTTTACCTATTTGGCTCTATCCATGCGGCAAATGATTCCTTATATCCATTACCAGATTATATATTAAATGCATATAACAATAGTGATTCCATTGCAGTTGAATTTGATCTCGTTGCGTATGAAAAAAATATTACGAGTCAATTTCAAGTATTATCTCGCTTTTTATATGGAAATAATAAAACGATAAAGGATGTTTTAAAAAAAGATATCTATGAATCAGGTGTAGAAATTTTAAAGAATGCTGGCCTTTATAGTAGTGTGATCGATCGTTATCAACCCATTATTTGGGAAACATTAATTGAAAGTGCGATTATGCAAGAAATTGGATTAGATGAACAGTATGGTATTGATTCATATTTTTTAAACCTTGCCAAAGAAAACAACAAAAAGATTATTGAATTGGAATCTGCTGAATCTCAATATAATATGTTAGAGAGTTTTCGTGAAGAAGAACAGATTTATTTTTTAGAGGAAGCGATTCAATCCTATGAGGAATCAAAAGAGAATACAAAAGAATTATTTGAACAATATAAAAAAGGAAATCAAAAAGATTTAGAAAATTTTCTATTTGAAGAAGAAACAAATGAATATATGCTTGCATATAACGATAAAATGATTACAACAAGAAACTATTTGATGTTTACAAATTTAAAAGAAAAATTAAAAGAAAATGAAACTATATTTTGTACAGTTGGTTTGGCGCATATCATAGGAGAGGAAGGACTTGTCGATTTGTTTAAAAAAGAAGGGTATAAAGTTACCATGATAAATGAATTTGCGCATTCACAAAAAAGTTAAAATCTATATAAGTATAATATAAAATGGTAAAAGTTTATTTTAAAAAATGGTGTCCATAAAGGGTCATTTTTTAGTTTATCAATTTTATTTTGTGATATACTAAATATAGAAGTTAGGTGTTGTATGTGAAGCAGTATTATAAATATGGAATAATTGTAAGTATAGTATGTATTTTTATAATTGGTATTTTTTTACTTTGGAATAAAACACCTAAAATAAAATTAAATGGAGACAAACAGATTCAAGTGTTGTTAAATCAATCTTATGAGGAATTAGGTGCAACTGTAGAGACCTTTCCTTTCCACAAAAAATATCCAATAAAAATACAAGGATATGTAGATACGACTAAGGTAGGTGATTATAAAATTATTTATCAAATATCGTTTCATAATAAAAAAATTCAAAAAGAAAGAATTGTAAAAGTAAGAGAAGAAGAAAAACCAATTATTATCTTAGATGGGGATTTAAAAATTGAACTATGCCCTAATCATCCATATGTAGAACAAGGATATCATGCGAATGATAATTATGATGGCGATCTTACTGATAAGGTGGTTATTCATAAATTGTATGATCGATGGATTTATACAGTAGAAGATAGTTCTCATAATCCATTCGTTATTGCAAGAGAGTTTGTGTATCAAGATACAGAAGCTCCTGTTATCACTTTACAAGGACCTAGTATATTCACGGTTTACCAAAATGAATCTTTTCAAGAACCTGGTTATCAAGCAATGGATGCTTGTGATGGTGATCTTACACAGGATGTGCAAATAATAGGAACGGTTAATACGCAGACGATTGGAAATTATGAATTAAAATATACAGTTACAGATCATTTTGGACATACAGCAGAAGAAACAAGAGTGGTACGTGTGATTCCAAAGCCGATTGAAAATGGGAAAACAATTTATCTAACTTTTGATGATGGCCCTAGTCGTACAATTACGCCTGGCATATTACAAATATTGAGAGAGGAAAATGTCAAAGCTACTTTTTTCATTATCAATCATAGTGATTCTTTAAATTATTTGATTCAACAAGCTTATGAGGATGGACATACAATTGCAATTCATAGTTACACGCATAACTATAAACAAATTTATGCCTCTGAAGATGCTTTCTTTGATGATTTGCGTCAGATGGCTAATAAACTAGAAAGTATTACAGGAGAAAAACCAACTATTACGAGATTTCCAGGAGGAAGTTCTAATACTGTAAGCCGTTTTAATCCAGGAATTATGACACGACTTGCGAAGGCGTTAATTACCAAAGGTTATACATATTTTGATTGGAATGTTGGAAGTGGGGATGCAGGAGGAGTTCATAGTGCTGCTGAAGTTTATCATAATGTAACCAATAGTTTAAATAGCCATACCAATGTGGTTTTAATGCATGATTATGAGAATAATTATTATACTTTAAATGCTTTAAGGGATATTATTCATTATGGAAAAAATAATGGATATACATTTTCTAATATTACAGAAACAACACCTCAAATTAAACATAGAATTGCAAACTAGTTTAAAACCTGTTATAATATCCCTACTAGAAAGGGAAATACTTATGATTAAAAAGAAAAAATATGGTGCTTTAATTGTTTTATCGGGACCTAGTGGAGCAGGTAAGGATACAATTTGTAATGCATTTTTGAAACGAAATGATCAATGTTTTCTTTCCATTTCTTGTACTTCAAGAACTCCTAGAGGGGAAGAAAAGGATGGAACGCATTATTATTTTCTTACGAGGGAAGCTTTTGAAGAAAAAATTTCTAAGAATGAATTATTAGAATATGCAGAATACAATGGAAATTACTATGGGACGCCTAAAGATAGAATCGAGGAGAAGAGAAGTAAAGGAATCCATGTTATTTTAGAAATTGAAGTACAAGGGGCACTAAAAGTAAAGGAACTAGTTCCAGATGCTATTTTCATATTTTTAATGCCTCCAAGTATGGACATTTTAAAACAAAGGTTAGAAAATAGAGGAACAGAAACGAAGGAAAAAGTACTTGCACGTTTTAAAACAGCTTATCAAGAAATCAATGAAATGACAAAGTATAACTATGTAGTTGTGAATGATGAAGTGGAGGATGCAGTCAATAAAATCGAATGTATTTTAGCTGCTGAAATGTGTCGTGTTGATCGTATTGAAGATGTAGATTTGAGTACTAGGGAAGAAGTATTACATGAAACTTTAATGGAGAATTAAATTACGTGTTAGCGTAATTTTTTTGTAGTGTTGATTAGAATACTTATGTAGTCTATTTTTTTTGATATTACATAGAATAAGATAGAAAGAGGGATCTATGGAAGAACATGATTACTGTTTAGATTTTATTATACCAAGTGGGGAGACGGGTCCTACTGGACCGATTGTTCATGCACCAAAAATATTTGTTTCCTATCATAATGCTACGACTGCTCAAAATCTTACCATTTCTAGTGCAACTATCTTTCCATCCAATTCTAATATCTATACAATAACAAACGAATCTATTCAATTTACAGAGACAGGATATTTTGAATTTTTCATCAGTGGTAGATTAAAAGAAACAACTACTGCGAATGGAGCAACATTAAAATTGCGAACAAGAAATACCAGTGGGATAAGTAATAATTTAATTACTGTACAATTACAACAAGGCGCGAGGGAAACTTATTTTTCACAAATAAAAATTGGGCAATATGGGACTTTGCAAACTGTTATGTTAGTTTTCGAAAAGAATGGTAATTCAGATGCATCTATTGAAGCGGTCACATTACAAATTCAAAGATTACCATTTCCTTATTCAAAATAGGAGGTTAAGTATGCAATCAAATTCAGAATACATTTTAGATTTTGTTCTTCCAATAGGGGAAACAGGCCCAACTGGGCCTACTGGACCAGCTGGTATTTCTGCAATTATGTATACAGATTTTGCAAATACCTCAACTGCTGGTATTTTACAAACTTCTAGTCCTAAAAAATTGCCAAATAATACAAATATTTTCCTCATTAATAATAATCGAATTACTTTAAATGAGAGTGGCTGTTATGAACTTGCAATCAGTGGAAGATTAAGAGAGACACTTTCTTCTACAAATGCAGTTCTTGCCATTCAAATAGAGGTGAATGGAACACAATCTGATTTTCTCGAAATTACTTTACAAAATGTAGGAGAAATTTATTTTGTACAACAAAAAATGTTGTCCATAACAACTCCCCAAAATGTATCCGTCATTTTTCGTAAGACAAGTTCGTCTGATGCTTCACTAGAAAATGTTTTTTTTGATATAAAAAAATTTCCCTATTAAAAAATAGGGAAGGAAATCCGACAGAATCCGCATACATAATGTTGTAAAATCAAAATACATTAAAGTGGGTGATACATATGCGAAAACAATTTCGTTCAAAAAAGAAGAAAAACAAACATACGTGGCTTAAATTTGTTGTAATATTTATTTTATGTTTTTTCCTTTATCAGTGGATAATCGGACTATTTTTAAATATCCGATTAGCAGATAACAATGAAGCTTTTATTTTATCCTTGCTTAAAGATTCCAATCACCATTTACTCTATGAAAAAAGCAATCATAATATTGTCAATCGATTTTTAAAAAATTTATCTAATATAGATTTTAAAAAACCAATTAGTATTTTAGAGACAGTATTTGGATATGAAATGAAAAATGAAATAACACCAGTAGATCCTGTTGTGTCAGTAGAAGACCCTGGATTACAGGATAATGATAATTTTTTAGAAGACCCTTCTGTTTATATCAAAGATCCCAATCCTACAGTTGTAACAGAGCCTCTTGTCTATATTTATAATACGCACCAATTGGAAGGGTATAGTAATGCTAATTTTGAAGAATATAATATCACACCCAATGTGTTAATGGCTTCTTATTTATTGAAAGAAAAATTAAATAAAGTGGGGATTCCAACAATTGTAGAAACTTCTAATATTACAGACTTTTTAAATTTAAATAATTGGGATTACTCTAAAAGTTATCAAGCCAGTAAATTTTTTATTACAGATACATTAAATAAATATCCTAGTATCAAATTATTGATTGATTTACATAGGGATGCGATTCCCAAAACTGCATCCACTACGGTAATTAACGGAAAAAGTTATGCGAAGGTTTTATTTGTTGTAGGTATGGAGCATGAGAATGCAGAATCTAATCTTACATTAGCCAATACGTTATCTAATAAAATTAAAGAAAAATATCCTACTTTGAGTAGGGGTGTGATGACGAAAGAGGGACCAGGTGTTAATGGAATTTATAATCAAAATTTAAGCCCCAATTCTGTTTTAATTGAATGTGGGGGTACTGATAATTCTATCGAAGAGGTAATGAATACAATAGAAGCTTTAGCTACAATAATACAAGAATACTTGGGGTGAATTCATGAAACCAGAGGAAAAAAAGAAATTAGCTAATCGGATATTTTGGAAATTGTTTTTATGTCTTTTTATCGCCTTTTTTGCACTTTATGTTTCAGAAGCAACAGGATATTATGAATTTGAACAACACAAAAGAGTCACATTGACACAAGAAAAAATTAAACAATTTGAACAAGATATTGCAGAGGGAAAGCATGTAGATATCAAAGATTATATGGGAGAAAGGGAAATCAATTATCAAACAAAGATATCTAATATGGGTTTAAAATTATCAGAAGGGATAGGGAAGTATGTGCAAGAGGGATTAGATGCTACCTTCAAATTTTTAAATCAACTTATGGAAGAATAAGTAATAAGGGTTGAAACAATTCGAAAAAAACAATAGGTAGTTTGCTATCATCAATAAAAAGGTATCAATATATCTTTTTTTCATGTTATAATATTTTTAGGTGATAACATGAAACAAGAAAACATCAGAAATTTTTCTATCATTGCACATATTGATCATGGTAAAAGTACACTTGCAGATCGTATTTTAGAGTTGACTGGTGCAATTTCAGAAAGGGAAAAACAAAATCAGTTATTAGATAGTATGGATATTGAAAGAGAAAGGGGAATAACGATTAAGTTAAATGCAGTTTCTTTAAAATATCATTATAAAGATGAAGATTATCATCTTCATTTAATTGATACACCAGGACATGTTGATTTTTCTTATGAAGTCAGTCGTAGTTTAGCGGCTTGTGAAGGTGCGATTCTGGTTGTAGATGCGGCGCAAGGCATTGAAGCACAAACATTAGCGAATTTATACCTTGCTTTAGAAAACAATTTAACAATCATTCCTGTAATCAACAAGATAGATTTACCAAATGCCGATCCTGAACGGGTAAAAAAAGAACTTTTAGATACTTTAGGCTTCGAAGAAGAAGAAATACTACTTGTTAGTGCGAAAAATGGAATTGGAATTCAATCATTAGTAGAAGCGATTATTGACCGTGTGCCAGCTCCAACTGGAAAGGAAAAAAATCCTTTACAAGCATTAATTTTTGATAGTTATTTTGATGCTTATAGAGGTATTATTACTTCTATTCGTGTGGTAAATGGAAAAGTGAAAATAGGGGATAAAATCAAAATGAATGCAACTGGTGCTAGTTATGAGGTAATTGAATTGGGTGTCCATACGCCAAAAGAAGAAAAAAAACAAGAACTAACAACTGGAGAAGTTGGCTATTTATGTGCAAGTATTAAAAGCATTGAAGATGTAAAAGTTGGGGATACAATTACTTCTGCTATGTATCCAAATACAGAATCTTTACCTGGATATCAGCCAATGAAACCAATGGTTTTTTGTGGTATTTATCCAATTGAATCCAGCAAATTTCCTGAATTAAGGGAGGCTTTAGAGAAGTTGAAACTGAATGATGCTTCTTTGGAATTCAGTCCTGAAACATCCAAGGCATTGGGGTTTGGTTTTCGCTGTGGTTTTTTAGGATTATTGCATATGGAAATTATAGAAGAGAGAATAGAACGAGAGTTTAACATTGATTTAATTGCAACGAGTCCTTCTGTTATTTATGATGTAGAATTGACAGATCATAGTCATCTACAAATTGATAGTCCTGTCAAATTACCAGATAAGGGACGCATTTTAGATATGCAAGAGCCTTATATTAAAACCAATATTTTTGTGCCAAGTGAATATATAGGTCCTATTATGGAGTTATGTCAAAATAAAAGAGGAACTTATATTTCTATGGAATATATAGATCAAACAAGAGTGAATATTCACTATGAAATTCCACTATCAGAGATTGTGTATGATTTTTTTGATCAACTAAAATCAAGTACAAAAGGATATGCATCCTTTGACTATGATTTAATTGGTTATAAAAGTAGTAATTTAGTAAAGATGGATATTTTATTAAATGGAGAATCAGTGGATGCGTTAAGTACGATTGTCCACAAAGATTTTGCGTACCAAAGAGGAAAATTAGTCGTTGAAAATTTAAAAAAATTAATTCCTAGACAGCAATTTGAAGTACCTATTCAAGCTTCAATTGGTAGTAAAGTCATTGCAAGAGAAACAATCAAGGCAGTACGAAAAAATGTTTTGGCAAAGTGTTATGGCGGGGATGTGACAAGAAAAAGAAAACTTTTAGAAAAACAAAAGGAGGGAAAAAAACGGATGAAAATGGTGGGAAGCGTAGAGATACCACAAGAAGCCTTTTTATCTGTTTTAAGTATGAATAATGATGAATAAAGAAAAAGAATTTGTAAGTGCTTTATCTGTAATGCGGTCTACGATTCAATACTATTTAGAGGGAAAGTTAGAAACAGAAATTGCTGCATTACTAAATATTGGTGAAAAAGAAGTTACATATGTTTTAAGTGAAGAAGGAAAACAAACCATTATAAGTCATTTTGGAATGTATTCATGGGAAGCCATTGCAAGACAAAGAGAAAAAAATATAGAACAATTAAAAAAGTCATACGAAAAAAATTTTATTTGTATGGAAAGTGAAGATTTGAGATACATTGTGAATTCTGTTTTGTTGAATAAGAAGGAACTAGCAGAGTATTGTCAATTATACAAAGTAAATCAAATGTTATTTTTTCTCCATCTATTTGATTTGGATTATTTAGTGAGTAAATTGGGAAAAAATAAGGGAAAAAATGTTTATCAACAGTTATGCACAAAAGAGAATGTTCCATATCAAATGCTTTATCGCACAATTGTACTATATCTAGATAGTTTATTTACACAAGAAGAATTTATTCAGTATGCAAATTTAGATAAATATTTCTTTTCCAATTTAAAGTTGCAAATTGAAAATCAAATGATTATAGATTTAATTATGCATCATAAACAACAAATAGATCATATTCGTAAAACCCAAAGGCCTCCATATGGTCAATACTGGATGAAAGATCCCTATTTGAGAAGGATTGTAGTAGAAAATACTTATTGTGCAACGCCAAAGGCAATTTCAGATTTAAATGTGATTTCAGCTTACTATAGAGATAGAAATATAGATAGGATACAAGAAACAAAAAATCGAAGGAAAAAAGAGATTATAAAAATATTACAATCTGTTCAGCAGTATGCTTCTTTGCTTCAACCTTGTGTTTTACAAAAAATACAAATGAATATGGCTGTCCAAAATAATCATGTTTCAAATTCTCATTCGTACAGTCATTTGTGTGGAAATAATATCGATTATAAAAAGGAAGTAGAACAAAAAATTGAATGGTTAAAAGCACATATAGAGATTGGAAATATTATGCCTTATTATTTATGTGGGGAACTTGCAATTCATAATTTTTCCTATGAAAAAACAGCACTTGCGCTAGGGATTGATGAATCACAAATTGAAATGGCCAATATTTTATATATGCATTTTTTAACTACAACCTCACAAGGAAGTTTGTTCCCATTCCAGTATAGTTACTCTATTTTAAAGTATGCATCTACTTTATATTCAAAAGAGCATCAAAAAGTAAAGGTCAGTATGAATCAGAGTGGAAATCCTTCTAAAAAGTAGATTATCATTCTTTTAAACATAATAAAGGTTAGGTTGATTGGAGTCTATGTAGGAATGTTTTATGAACATTATATTTCACAAAAGGGCTTCCTTGTACTTTTATCCTTGTATTTCAAGTAAAGCAATAATTTGACATTTTTGTCTTTTTTGTTATACTAGTATATACGCAAAAAGGGGGAATGGATATGACTGAATTGGAAAAAATAAAACAAGCGTTTTTTGATAAGAAAGCAAAGATGCGTAATATTACAATTGAAGAATTACTAAGTGACTATGAAATAGAGGAAAGTAAATTTTCTAAGCAACTTTATTATTATGCGAATCATGTAGACGTTAATTTATTGAAAAAGTTTAAAGAGGAAAATCAAAAAAGAAAAGCCAATAAAGATGCATTAGATGTTTATCGAACTTTAAAAGCAGGTAATCTAACGTTTGGAGATGTTGCTCGTGAAAAAAATTATACAGTAGACCAAATTTGCCAGCTTTTAAATCGTGATTATTTAGTAAAGGGGATATCCAATTATAGCTTTGAAAAAATGCAAGCCAATAATATTACATTATTGAGACAAAGAGACAAGATGAAATTTTATTTTTATTTTTTAGAACATAATGTTACATTTGATGCGCTTGCTGCGTATTACCATTTAGAAGAACATGATATTATTTTTACATTTGATACATTAATGGCAGAGGAACTCACAAAACAGGAAATTGACAAATTATTTGAATTAAATAAGCTAAGAAATAGGGGACTTATGCGAATGTGTCAATGGCGGAATTTAGGCCGTATATTTGCATTAACAGAAGAGGAAAGAGAACGAATCGATTCCATGATTGCCACCTTGAAAAAAGAGAATTCAATGCGAAAAATAAAAGGATTAAAATGGATAAAAGATCGATTATCTAATGATAGTTTAACTAAAGAAGAGGCGAATCAAAAAAATAAAATTGGATGGGAGCATATGAAAGAGACTTTGAACAGTGAATGGTTAAAGGTATTAGTAGGACCTAAAATTATGAGTAAACTTAAAATCAGAAGTCTTATTTCTATCAATAATCTTCATTGTTTTCCATCTGATAAAATAACTAAAGTAGCATATTATTTAACGCTGTATGCATCCTATTTAAATATGTCTGGGGTCACTTTATTAGAATTTCAAAAAAAATATGGGATTAATTTGCTAGATGGGAAAGAAATAGACCAATTGTTTGGATGTCATTTTTTTGAATCTATTTCTGAAATTGTCTATGATGCAAAGAAAATAGAGTTATGTATAAACCAAGGAATGAATTTATATACATACTATCAAGAAAATTTTATTCTTTTCCGAGATTTAGCAGCACAGATTCAAGTAGAAGAATGGGAAATTATAAATTATTTTAGATCTAATTTTGCTGGCTGTGAATTAGAGAAAATTTTGGAATTAGAAAAACTGCGAAAGAGTAGATTAGAAAAAAATATACAAAAATTATCTAAGTTTAAAACACTGGTAGGGTTATGGAAACATTATAGAAATTCTGATTGTTATGAGAAGTTTAAAATAGAAGAAAATTTTGTTCAATTGATTGAAGGTAAATTTTCGTTTCATGAACTAGATGTTTCTGATTCACAAATAGAAGCAATGTTATGTTCTACGCAAACGATTCTTTATTATTTGCAACAAAAGAATTATGATACAAAAAGATTAGAAAATCTATTTGGTGTAACTGCAGATACTATACATAATTATTTATATCATCCACTTACAACACAGTTATTAGATACCGAAGCAATCCGTTATATTCATAACAAACAGCAAATCCATAAAAGACACATTTGTATGAATAAAAGTCGAAATGAAAAAGGTCAATTTGTAAAAAAGTATCATGCAACACCTGTTGAGCCATAAAAAAGTTTTGGAAACGAAACTTTTTTTGTTATAATGAAATGGAGGGATTATATGAAATCAAAAACACAAGTAAAAGAAGACTATGATTTAACAAAGGATTGCAAAGTATCTATTGCAAAAAATATTACAGCTGCATATATTCATATTCCTTTTTGTAATTCTATTTGTCATTATTGTGATTTTGCAAAATTTCTCTATCAAGAAAACTGGGTAACTCCATATCTACAAGCATTAGAAAAAGAAATTCATACTGCATATCAAAATGAATATTTACAAACAATTTATGTAGGAGGTGGCACACCAACTGCGTTAAATGATGCGCAATTTTTGAAACTTCTAAAATTGATAGATACATTTCAAAAGCAAAAAAATTATGAATATACAATTGAATGTAATGTAGAATCTTTAAATGAAACCAAAATTAAGTATATGCAACAATATGGAGTGAATCGTATTAGTATTGGGGTAGAAACATTTCATGAACATCATTTAAAAGCGATGAATCGTCATCATACAAAAGAACAAATAAAAGAAACCATTGCGTTATTGAAACGTATCGGATTGGATAATATTAATTTAGATTTTATGTATGCATTACCCAACGAAACATTACAGGAAGTAAAAGAGGATATAAAGGAATTTTTAAAATTAGATGTGCCCCATATTTCTACTTACTCTTTAATGATAGAATCCAATACGTTATTTCATATCTGTCATATTGTACCAATTTGTCAAGAGTTAGATTTCAAAATGTATCAAACAATTTGCAAAACATTAGAAGAAAATGGATATAAACATTATGAAATTAGCAATTTTGCAAAAAAAAATTATGCTTCTAAACATAATTTAACGTATTGGAACAATGAATTTTATTATGGATTTGGATTAGGGGCAAGTGGATATATTCATTCCATTCGTTATACCAATACACGTAGTTTAAAAGATTATTGTGATGGTAATTTCTGTTTAGAAAAAGTGGAAATGACAGAAAGAATCAATATGGAAAATGAAATGATATTAGGCTTACGAAAAATAGAAGGAGTAAGTGCATACAAATTTAAACAAAAATATGGAAAAGAGATTGCTTCTGTTTTTCCAATCGAAGAATTAAATAAGAAAGGGAAATTACACATACAGAATGGTTGGATAAAAATCCCCAAGCAGGCACTTTATCAGTCCAATGACATTTTAATGTGTTTTATCGGTGAAGAAAATGAATCAAACAAAGTGTAAAGCTGAGATATTTCATCAAGAATATACCTATATTAAGAACAAAAAATATAGAGATAACTTAAAAATGATAGTAGAATTATTACCAGATTATTTTTTTGAAATACCAGCAAGTTCAACAGGGAAATATCATCCCAATTTTTCATTAGGGAATGGGGGATTGATACGCCATACTAAAGCTGCGGTACGAATTGCATATGAGTTGTACCAAAGTGATTCTATTACAGGTAAATTTACACAAGATGAAAAGGATTTAATGTTATTTGCTTTAATTCTCCATGATGGATTAAAGCATGGGAAGGAACATAATCAGTATGTAGTTGCGGAACATCCTCTTTTAATTGCTCATTATATAAAAGCGCATAAAGAGAAATTGACTTTAACTGACAATGAACTTTTATTTCTTTGCAATGTAATAGAATCACATATGGGGCCTTGGAATACTGATTATAGAGGGAATGTGATTTTACCTAAGCCAAGCAATAAATATCAAAAATTTGTGCATATGTGTGATTATTTAGCAAGCCGTAAATTTTTGGATATAAAATTCAATGAGATGAATCAAATAATAGAGGAGTAGGTAGGAAATGAAAGGAAAACTTATTGTGATAGAAGGTGTTGATTGTTCTGGCAAAGAGACACAATCAAAATTACTTGTAAATACATTACGGAATAAGGGATATCAAGTAGAACAATTTTCATTTCCAAATTATGATTCTCCAACTGGCAAAATCATTCATGGACCTTATCTTGGAAATGTAAGTGAAAGTTGGTTTCAAGAAGGAGCAGTGCAAGTAAATCCAAAAGTAGCTGCACTTTATTATGCAGCAGACCGTCTTTATAATATTCATAAGATTACATGGTTATTAGAGCATGGGATACATGTTATACTAGATCGTTATGTTTATTCCAATATGGCACATCAAGGAGCAAAATTAGAGGAAAAAGAAGAGAGAATGAAAATGTATCAATGGTTAGAAAGGCTTGAATTTGATTTATTGGAACTCCCTAAGCCAGATATTTCACTTTTTTTACATCTACCAATTGCAACCATTATTAAGCTCAAACAGAATAGAAGTGTATTGGATGAAAATGAATGCGATAATCATTATTTGTACCATGCAGAATGTACTTATCTTGAATTGGCAACACGCTATCAATTCCATACCATTGAATGTGTGCAAGAAAATTTACGCTCTATTGAAGACATTCATGCTGAAATTAGTGTATATATTGAATCGTTCTTAAAGGATGCATAAAAGTGCATTTTTTTTCGTTTAATAAATTAGGTGATCTTTATGAGAAAATTCATTGCCCATCGTGGCAACAACAATCATGGTTATTTTGAAAATACCTGTGAAGCCTTACTTGCTTCTTTAAATACTTCTTATATAGATGGGGTAGAGTTAGATATAAGAAGAACAAAAGACAATCAACTTGTTATGATTCATAATGCCACCATTGCTTCTACGAGCGATGGTCATGGGATTGTAAAATATATGACTTTAGATGCACTACAGCAATACAATTTTGGTACAACATCTCAATCATCTAAGATTTGTACATTAGATACTTTTTTACAAAAAGTGCATAGTCATAAAATTATTATGATAGAAGTCAAAGAAAGTGATACAGAGGAACTTTTATATAGAACGATCCAAAAATATCCAAATTTAAATTTTTATATTTGTAGTTTTGATTATGATTTTTTAATCCAATTTAAAATAAAACATCCTACATATAAGGTTGGGCTTATTATGGGAGATATCATTAATCATAATAAAGACATCAATCCATTTGATTTTATTAGTACCAAAGATATTCATAGAAAAGGTCCCAAAGAAATATTTTTTTGGGGAATTGATTCCATTCAAGCATGTAAAAAAACAAACAGCAATGCTAATATTATTACAGATAAATCCTATCTTTTTACAGATTGTGAAACGTAACCACCATTTACAGAAACTGCACTTTCTGATACAATCATACAATTTTTATCATATTCTTTTACTAAAAGAACGGCTTTATGTCGTTTTTTTCTAGAGGTTAGAATCAAATAAATTTCTTTTTCACTTTCAATACCATAACCTTTCAATATTGTTACTGCATAACCAGCATTTCTTAATGCGGATACCATTGCTGTATTGCCAGGTTCTGTAATACAGGTTAGCATATTTGAACCAATTGCTAGTTTTTCTTCAATGTAACTTCCTGCATAAGAACCTGCAAATGATCCAATTGCAAATATTGCAATTTTAAGAAAGTTACCATGAATTCCTACTAAAACAGCTTCTGTTGAAAAAATCCAAACCAAAGCAGATGCAAGTTGTAAAATGGCTCCCAACCATTTTTTTCCATTGGCAATTACAATCATTCTTAATGTGCCCAAAGAAATTTCAATTACTTTTGCAACAAATATAAATAGATAAATCATATGAAGTCTCCTTTCTAATGTGATATAATGGTTCAAGGGGGAATACTATGCAAACAATATTATCTTATATAGAAGGAGATAAAAGAAAATATCTAAAAGTTCCATATTACGAATTACAAAGTGTTATGCAGGAAATCTATGAAAGTGATAAAGGAACTGTCGATTTTGACTTCTCCTCGTTCGAACAATCGTATACATACTTTAAACCTTATTTAGACTATATTCTATTATATAAAGAAGGGAGATTAGAATCCTTTTTAATGGATGAAAATGCTACCATTTATAGTACCCAAGAGCAACAACTTTATTATTTTTCTAATCAACATTCCCGTCTTCATCAACGTACACATGTTGTTCCTTTTTTATCAGCTGATGATAAAAAGGTTATGTTAAATCAAACAAATACAGGATATTCTAGCATTTTACTAGCAGACGGAATAAGTTTATCCCACAAAGAAGCCAAAAACCATTGTCTATTAATGGATTTTTATCTACATCAAATTCTATCACAAAGTAAGGATATCACATGCCATTATAAAGAATGGGTCAAAGAAGAAAGGCATGATCCTTTTCTTCCAACAGGAATGTATCTGAGTCTTTATTTGGGCGTAATCCGCTATATCCAATTGGATGCGATTACTTACTATACAAAAAATCATTTTATCCAAACACATGCACAAAGTGAATGGCTATCCAAAAGGGAAACCGCCATTTGTTATCAATTCCAGATGTCTCTAGAAGAGATTCAGAGAGCCAAACAGTTTATGAAATCATTTTTTTAATATGGTCTAAACCACTTTTTTCTAATCTAGATATTTGTGCTTGTGAAATGCCTATTTCTTCTGCTAATTCTAATTGGGTTTTTCCATAAATATAACGTTCATATAAGATATAGCGTTCTTTTTCTTTTAATCGATCCATGGCATTTTTCAAAGAAATTTTCATATCTAGAGAATAATGTGTATCTTTTTTATCTTCGAGTTGGTCTGCTAAATAGATAGTATCACCACCATCGTTATAAATAGGCTCAAACATACTAATCGTATCGCGCATAGATTCTAAAGCATTACTTACTTCATATTCGGATAGCTCTACTTTCTTTGCAATTTCTGCAATTGTAGGTTCTTTTCCATAGGTATTTGTCAATTCTTCTTTTGCTCTCATTGCACGATAAGCATTGTCTTTAATACTGCGTGCAACTCGAATACTACCAGAATCACGTAAATAACGTCTCACTTCTCCTAGAATCATAGGAACTGCATAGGTAGAAAATTTGACTTCTTTTTCTAAATCAAAATTATCAATTGCTTTAATTAATCCAATTACACCAATTTGGAATAAATCATCCATATTGTCTGTACGATTATTGTACTTTTTTAAAATGGATAGTACTAATTTTAAATTCCCATTGATTAATTCTTCTTTTGCACATTCATCTCCATTTTTGAATTTACAAAATAAATCATACATTTCTTCCGTATTTAAAACTTTAATATTCGCAGTATTCACGCCACAAATTTCCACTTTATGACGTGCCATAAAACCATCCTTTCTGTATCTATCTTGTACAAAAGAATTGAATTTTATTCAAATGGAATACTATATTTTTTTGTCAACTGTTTTCTTTTCAAAAACAATATTTTTTTTATTCTAAAAAATGTTTCATCACATAAATTATAGCAAGAGCAGTAAAAACTGTTCTTTTCATTTGACAATGGTTTGACAAAAATGAATATTTAGGGTAAAATGAAGTTGTTCTATCAATTACACAGAGGTGAAATCGTGAAAAAAGAACAAAATAAATTATGGAAACGTGTGGGAATTCTTTCTAGTTTCGTCTTACTCATTTTGGGTTGCTTAGGCGTAAAATCTATATTGGATGCTAAAAATAGTCGTTTATTTGAAAGTGAGCATGCCAATGGAACATTTACTCCATTTAAAAGTACCGTTGTATTAGAATACTTGCAAAAGGAAGCCGAAAATAAAATTGTTTATGATGGACTAACAATGGAGGAATTGATTGCGAAATTAAACCGTTCTTTAAAAGGAAAAATGGAAGGAACAGGCGAAATTTTTGCAACCAAATGTTTATCTCTTGGTGTAGATCCCTATCTTGCAATTGCGATCGTATTACATGAAACAGGTTGTAATGGAACGTGTAGTCGATTGGTTGTAAATTGTAACAATGTGGGCGGAATGAAAGGAAGTCCTGGTTGTAATGGGGGGTCCTATAAACAGTTCGCAAGTTTAGATGAGGGAATTGATGCGTTTTTAAATAATTTATATAATAATTACATAGCCAAAGGTGTGACCACACCTGAACAAATTAATGCTCGTTACGCAGCAAGTAAAGCTTGGGCTAGTAAGATTCATTACTATATGAATAAAATAAAAGCAGGATAATTATCTTGTTTTTTTCATATACTGAAGTGGTGATGTATATGCGCTTATCCGATTTGCAAAATAAAGATATTGTCAATATGGAAGATGGGAAAAAAATTGGTAATATTATTGATGTTGTGATTGATAAAGAGGGAAATATGGAATCTTTAATTGTTCAAAAAGCTAAATTTATCACTAGTATTTTTAGTAATAAAGATGAAATGGAGGTAAAATGGAATCAAATTCAAAAAATCGGAGAAGATGTTATTTTAGTAAGTATGGTAATTTATTAGAATGTATGGTATATTAATATTAGGTGATTCAATTGAAAGTATTATTATATACGGAATTTGAAAAAATGAATGGAAAATCAGGTCTTGGGAAAGCGATTCAGCATCAAAAAAAAGCACTAGAAGATAACAAAATTGATTATACCACTGATTCTAAATGTAAAGATTATGATATTATCCATATCAATTTTTATGGACCAAAATCTTATTATTTGGCAAAAAAGGCAAAAAAAATGGGTAAAAAAGTAATTTATCATGCGCATTCGACGGAAGAGGATTTTCGAAATTCCTTTATTTTATCTAATCAAATAGCACCTCTGTTTAAAAAATGGATCTGTAAATGTTATCAATTAGGGGATTATATTGTAACTCCAACAGAGTATAGTAAAAAATTATTGGAAAACTACAATTTAAATACACCTATTACAGCCATTTCTAATGGAATTGATATGAAATTCTTTGAGCGAAATGAAGAAAATGGCAAGAAATTTAGAAAGGATTTTGGCTATAAAGATACAGATAAAGTAATTATGGGGGTAGGTCTTTATTTAGAGCGCAAAGGTATTTTAACTTTTGTAGAATTGGCGAAAAGATTACCAGAATATAAATTTATTTGGGTTGGTTATTCACCACTTATATTCTCGCCTAGAAAGGTGAAAAAAGCAGTGCAAACGAAACTGGATAATCTGGTTTTTGCAGGCTATGTAGAGCCCACTGTTTTGAGAAGTGCTTATAGTGGGGCTGATTTGTACTTATTTCCGACATTAGAAGAGACAGAAGGAATTCCGATATTAGAAGCCTTAACTGAAAAAATACCTACTATTGTATCTTCTATTCCTATATTTGATTTTTTGGAAGATGGAAAACATGTATATAAAGCTTCTAATGTAGATGAATTTGAAGAAAAAATAAAAGGTATTTTAGAGGGAAAATTACCAAATTTAACAGAAGCTGGATATAAAATGGTAGAATCTAGAGAAATCAAAAAAGCTGGAAAACAATTGGCTGATTTATATTATAAGGTATTGAATGAATCTTAAAAAAATGAAAGTTTAATTGCTTTCATTTTCATTTTGAATGATAAAATCATTATAAACTAAAAAATCTGGACTTTCTTCTAAAATTTGCGCTATTTTTAGTAATGTATCACAAAATAATCTCCGTTTACCATTTTCGATTTGTGAGTAGAAGGGTGGGGTAATTTTTAATTGATAGGCAATGTCATAAATTGTAAATCCTTTTTCTTTTCTAATTTTTTTTAAATTTTCAAGTCCAACATATGTTTTTATAGAATTTAAATCTCCTTTATTTTGATAATAGATTATATTATATCCAAAAAATTGGTTGGGATATGTTTTATAAATCATAGAGAATTTGAGTGCAAAAGCATATGTCATTCTTCTTTTTCTATGTAAGAGTTGCCAACAAAAAGTTTTGCATATATTCAATTTTTTCCCTAAGTGCTCATAGGAATACCCATTTCGTTTCTGTAGTTCTAGTAGCATATTTTCCATTTTTTTTCACCTTCCTAAAATAAAGTCATATCTAATTTTATATACTAATAGTTATTGGAGTATGGTTTATAAAAATTGTATCATCATAATAAAGTAGGGTGATACAATTGAAATTAAATAAAGCATTTGGTAATAATGTTAAAAATTTTAGATATCGAAAGAAATATACGCAAGAAAAATTAGCAGAATTAACAAATTTAAGTGTTACTTATATCAGTCAACTTGAGTCAGGACTGCATACTCCATCTTTTGAAACACTAGAACAGTTAGCAAAAGCACTCAATGTGGAGCCCTATGAATTCTACATTAAAAGAGATTTTAAAAAATTACCACCAAGAGTAGATATGACGACTAATCAGGAATAACAATAAATAGATTGTTATTCCTTTTCATTATAGCATACCTATATTTATATTGAAATATATTTTTCTTAGATAGGACAACATTTTATGTAAAAAATTTACTGTGAGAAAATTATATTGGTGATGTTGGTATGTATATTAGAAGGATAAAAGACCTAAGAGAAGATCATGATTACAGTCAAAATACAATCGCCAACTTGTTAAATGTGAATCGTTCTACATATGCGAATTGGGAAAATGGAGATATAATCATTCCATTAGAAAAACTAGATGAATTAACGATTATCTATGAAACTACACTAGCATATTTATTAGGTTTGGAACAGGAACGTAAAGATATCCCTATCAAACCTATGGACTATGATTCTATCATAGCTACATTAAATGAACTGAAAATGAAACATAAACATACTTTTGAAACAATCGCACAAGCAATTGGTGTGAGTGTATCATGTTGTTATAAGTACTACAAAAAACAATTGTCTATTCCTATTGATAAATTAATCAGCTTAGCTCAATTTTATAATATCAATCTGGATGAATTGTGTAAGAAAATATAGGTAAATAGAAAAGTAAACCCTGTATTTTCTTTTGTAGAGATATGTTTTCCTGTTTTATGATTTTCTCACATAAATAAGTTTTGCATTGACTTATTTGGGAATCCTATAAGAGTATCTGTTTTGGATACTTTCTATTTTTCAACAGCTACAAGTGGCTATCACTCTTTATTCTATGTAACAATGTTGGATTGTCAATGGTATCTAGCCAAAGTATGTATTTGGGATGAATCCTGCGTATTACTTGTAGAATTTACAGCAATACTTTTACAACTTCCGCTTCATACTGTATGAAGGGATTGATTTTGATTATGCTACAAAATATACAGTTTATATTATTCCCTAAAATTAAGTATCATATAATTGGCATCTAAATCGTAAATAATTTGCATTGGAAAATAGAATTTATAAAAAGGACCATAATGATCCTTTTTACGTGAATATCTGCGAATATCCATTTCTTTATGAGAAAAAAAATTTTTTTTATACAATTAGTAGAGGAAAATTTAAAAATTTGGTAAAATAGTACTATTGGAGATGATCGAAATGCATACACTAAAAATAGAAAACCTTACTGTTTCAATCGAGGATAAAATCATATTAAAAGATTTTAACTTAACCATTCATACAGGAGAAGTCCATGCGATTATGGGACCAAATGGGACTGGAAAGTCGACATTATCTAAAGTCATTATGGGGGATTTAAATTATAAAGTAATCAAAGGTGATATTTTATATGATGAACATTCGATTTTAGAAATGACTGTTGATGAAAGAGCAAGGCTAGGCATCTTTTTAGGTATGCAGATGCCATTAGAAATAGAAGGTGTTACAAACGCTGATTTTTTAAGAACGGCTTTACATGAAAAAGAAGGAAAAGATTTTAAATTGATGTCGTTTATCAAAGAATTGAATCAAACTGTAGAACAATTGAAAATGGATTCAGAAATGATTCATCGTTCTATTAATCAAGGTTTTTCAGGGGGAGAACGTAAAAAGAATGAAATTTTACAAATGTATTTATTAAAACCAACCATGGTATTATTAGATGAAATTGATTCTGGATTAGATGTTGACAGTTTAAAAGTGGTGGGGGAAAATGTAACAGCTTATAAGGAAACACATGAAACAGGAATTTTATTAATTACACATTATCAAAGGCTATTAGATTATATCAAACCAGATTTTGTGCATATAATGATGCATGGGCGTATTGTGAAAAGTGGGGATGCTAATTTAGTTTCCATCATTGAAGAAAATGGTTATGAAAGTTTTGAAGAGGCATCTCATGAATAAAATAAAAATATTAGATTCAAAACTTGAAATAGTGGATAGTGATGATAAATTAAACATAGATTTTGTAAAACCTTATTCTGAATTTGATGTTTTACAAGTTAAAATAGTAGTCAGGAAATCTACTGAATTAGAACTTTGTTATGAAGAAGTAGATAGTAAAATTGATGTATCTTTCGTTGTGGAACAAGAAGCTGTGTTTCATCTATTTGAAGTGAGAAAATGCCAACATTTAAAAGCACAATATACCTATAATTTAGAAGAAAATAGTTGTATAGAGGTAACTAAATTTTATGATGTAGAACTTCTAAAGGAACTCGATTTGATTCAGTTAAATGGAGCGTATGCATCTATAACATATCATTTAAATACAATTGCAAGAGGTTCCAATCGTTTTGATATTGTAACTTATCATAATGCACCTCATACAACCAGTAATCTCATAAATCATGGAGTTACAGTAGAGGAAGGGAGCATTTCTTTTCAAGTAACAAGTGTGGTGGATCAAGGGATTAAAGAATGCAACTTAAGTCAAAATAATCGTATTATTACATTGAATCACAAAAAATGTAATATTAATCCAATTTTATTAATTGAAGAAAATGAGGTTATAGCCAATCATTCTGCTTCTATTGGTAAATTTAATCCAGAGATTGTTTTTTATTTGATGAGTAGAGGAATTCCTGAAAAGCAGGTATTACATTTATTAATCAAAGGTTTTTTATTAGAATCTGTACCAGAAACAGATTTAATTCATAAAATATTAGAACAATATTGGGGGTGAAGAAATGAATCGGGAAGATTTTGCAATGTTAAAGGGAGATATCATTTATTTTGATAATGGTGCGACCACTTTAAAACCAAGGGTGTTATCTGAAAGTACAAGTGCATATTATAATGAATATAGTGCAAATGCACATCGTGGAGATTATGATATTAGTTTGAAAGTAGATGAACTTTATGAAGGGACTCGCTTAAAGGTGAGAGACTTTATTCATGCAGCAAGTACAGAGGAAATTGTATTTACTGCTGGGACAACAGATTCTATGAATAAAATTATATTTGGTTTTTTTGGGAACATACTTCATAAAGGAGATGAGGTATTGATTACAAAAAGTGAGCATGCATCTAATGTATTACCATGGTTTGAACTTGCGGACTCACTGGGAATTGTTGTCAAATATATTGAGTTAGATGACAATAAAAAAGTAACATTAGAAAATGTAAAAAAAGCATTCACACCAAATACCAAGGTGATTAGTATTGCACAAATTACGAATGTAGTTGGGGATATTCGTCCGATACAAGAAATCAATACATTTGCGCATTCAAAAGGAATTTATGTATTGATAGATGGTGCTCAAAGTGTTCCTCATATTGAGGTAGATGTACAGGCGATGGATATTGATTTTTTAGCATTTTCGGCGCATAAAATGTATGGTCCAACAGGGGTTGGTGTCCTTTATGGAAAAAAAGAATTGTTAGAACAAATGCGTCCAATTGAATTTGGTGGTGGAATGAATGCTTCTTTCAGTAGTGATGGTGTTCGTATTTATGATGATTTACCACAACGATTAGAATCTGGAACGCCAAATATTGCTGGTGTAATTGGCTTTGGCAGTGTGTTAGATTATTTGCAAACCGTTGGAATTCAACAAATATGTGCACAAGAACAAAAGTTACACACTTATGCGATTACTGCATTGAAAACAGTTCCAAATATTATTTTGTATAATGAATTTAGTGAAAGTGGTATTATTGCAATGAATATCAAAGATGTATTTGCCCAAGATTTAGCAATTTATCTCAATAAATATAACATATGTGTAAGGGCAGGAAATCATTGTGCAAAAATATTAAAAGATGAATTAGGCATTAAAAATACTTGTCGCATTAGTTTTGCAATGTATAATACAAAAGAAGAGATTGATCGATTGGTAGAAGTTCTTTCCAATCCCAAGTTAAAAGAAGAAATCTTATAGTTGTAAGATTTTTTTTGAAAAAGTTTTTTTTGTGGTATACTAATAATAGGTGAAGTATATGAATTCTTTTGAGATTACAATTGGGGAACAGCAATATGAATATATTGATTCGATTCATTATCATGGAAAAAATTATGTTGCATTTGCTACGATGGATACAATTACAATTAATGAATATATTTTAGCAAACGATCAAGTCATTTTAAAACCAATCAGTGATGCATTATTTTTAAGATTGAAAGAAGAGATGAAGCTAGATGTATGAGTTTTATTTAGAGAAAAATGTACTCTGTTGTAGAGTACAGCAGCAAAATCATGTAGTTACATTCAAGGAATTGCATGCAAAAAGGCAATTACAAAAATTAGATGCATCTATAATTCATCGTGTGCAAATGCAAAAGAAAGATTTAATGGTGGAAACCAATTGTGGCATTCTTTATTTTTCTGATATTTATTCTATTATTCACAATGAGAACAGATTTCTTTTAAGGAATATATTAGATTGTATGCAAAAAGAAATGAGTGGAAAACAAAAAAAGAAACATCAAAAAAAGTATGTTCGAAATTTAAAAATGATGGGATCTGCTACGATTGGTGCTTTTGCGTTGTTGGCCTTAGTAGCTACTACTTCTCAAGAATCGTCAAATCCGAAATTAGTTGAGCCTGTAACAATTGAAAAGGATACAGAATCTATTATGTTGGAAAATCAATATAATAAATCTACTTGGACAGAAAAAGTTTTACAAACGATAGAAAATTATGAGAATTCTAAGAAATTGGATGAAAATGTAACGTATTTAGATTTTGAAAATAATCGATATTCCTTGACAGGAGAAAGTGCTTATAATAGTTATTATAGTATTGTTGAAACATATGCAAGTAAGTGGGGGATTGCACCAAAGTTAGTGATGGCCATGTTAACACAGGAAAGTGCAGGAAAAATAACAAATTTGATGCAAATAGAATTTGACGCATGGAGTGAGAGCCCATTAACTGTTTATAATTTTAAGGATAATTGTTATAATCATTTTGTATTAACGGATTGTCCAAATGACTTTAAAAATCAAGATATTGTCTGTATTACGCGAAATGATTTACAAAATCCAATTACTAATATCTCTATTGGCTGTGTACTGTTGAGAATATCTTTACAATATATGGATTATCATGTAGGAGCAGGAATTCAGTGTTATAATTTTGGTTATGACAATATGCAAAATACACTTGCTTTGACTGCTGCATCAGAGGGGATTCCTGTAGAACAAATTTTGTGTGATCAAGAAAATTTGTCATTTATGGATTACACTGCTCAGGCTGTTGAGGGAAAGAAAGAGCAAGGAGATTATATGTATTTGAATCATGTAATGCAGTATGTAGAAAATCCTGAAGATGGTATTTCGATTCAAAAGATAAATGAATTTGGTGAAGTAGAAGAAATTTGTGTTACTATTTTGTCTTCTGGAAAAACAATGTAAATCCAAGAAATCTATTTTAATATCTGTAGAAATACTTAAAAAAATTTTTGCAATTCATTGTGTTTTGTTTTAAAAAATAAGCAATTGTACAAAAGTTTATACAAGTGTGCTATAAAGGTAAGTTTTTATTTTACCTAAAGTTACTATAGAAGAATCTAAGTGTGCGAAAGACAATCTTTCTGATAGTTGCTCAGTTATCTATGGAGTTGTCTTTTTTTGGAAAAGTTTCGTTAGAATAGCATTTAATTTTTCATGTAGAATTAAAACTATCCTATTAACAAAATTTATAGATTTTTATGAAGTTTCATAGATAGTCATTATAATAGATTGATTTATGTTTTTCTAAATTATATTACTAGATTATCTAATATTTCAAAATGTATCAATAAAGAGATCATATATCACACTTCCTTATTATTAAAACAAATTTTATGCAATTTCTATAATTTTAAAAAGGTGAAATGAAAAAGTAAGTGAAACACTTGGTAGAAATAAAAGTTTAATTAGAAATTGGAAAGTTTAAGTGCAACAAAAGTTGTGCTTTTTTAATTATTTTATTCTAAAAAGTGTCCAATTTAGTATTTCATTGATTGATATTCCTTTTGGAATGTATCTTCTAATGTATTCATGTGATAATTCAATTTGTGATTTTTGATCACTCCTTTGTGCATCACAATAAAAGACTTTAGAATCAATTACATGTTCTCCTATTCAAAAAAAGCGTGTAAGTGTTGACTATAGAATTGATAAGTATTAAAATAAACAGTTAAGGAAGTGAAATATGGATAAGTTAGAATTTATCATGTCTATAGATGATATTGAAAAAATAATTGTTTTAGCAAATCGTTTAAACAAAAAAGAAAAAGAAGAATTAGCACAAAAAATTGTAGAAACAGGAAATGCAAAATATATCTACAAGTTTGCATGTCATGTAAAAGGATCTCCAATCAGAAAACTAGCAGAAGGAATAATCCAAACAAGAAAAACAGAATATATCTATTGGTTTGCTTTAAATGTAGAAGGAGCCCCAATTGAAAAATTGGCTGAGGCAGTAATCCAAATAAAGGGTGCATATTATATCTACAAGTTTGCATGTAATGTAGAAGGAGCCCCAATTGAAAAGTTAGCAGAAGCAATAGTCCAAACAAGGGATGTAGAATATATCTACAAGTTTGCTTGTGACGTAAAAGGAGCCCCAATTGAAAAATTAGCTGAGGCAGTAATCCAAATAGGGGATGTAGAATATATCTACAAGTTTGCATGTAATGTAGAAGGATCTCCAATCGAAAAATTAGCAGAAGCAGTAATACAAATAGGGGATGTAGAATATATCTACAAGTTTGCATGTAATGTAGAAGGATCTCCAATTGAAAAATTAGCAGAAGCAATAATTCAAACAGGAAATGCAAAATATATCTACAAGTTTGCATGTCATGTAAAAGGATCTCCGATTGAAAAATTAGCAGAGGCAGTAATCCAAACAAGGAATGCAAAATATATTTATATGTTTGCTATTGATGTAAAAGGATTTCCAATTGAAAAACTAGCAGAAGGAGTAATCCAAACAAGGAATGCAGAATATATTTATAAGTTTGCTTGTGATGTAGAAGGAGCTCCAATTGAAAAACTAGCAGAGGTAGTAATACAAGCAGTAATACAAACAGTAATCCAAACAAGGAATGCAAAATATATTTATATGTTTGCACATGATGTAAAAGGAGCCCCAATTGAAAAACTAGCAGAAGGAGTAATCCAAACAAAGAATGCAGAATATATTTATAAGTTTGCTTGTGATGTAGAAGGCGCCCCAATTGAAAAATTATGGGAAGCAATGCAAGCTACAAACAATTTAGAATATATAAAGAAATTTAAGAAATATATTGAAGATATTGAAGAAAAACAAAATCAAACCGTTTATCATAATATTGCAAAATGGATAGAAGATAATGATGTAGAAGCAATAGAACAATTCTTAAATACATTTGAAGAAAAGGAAAAGCATGATAAAGGATATGTGAAGAAATAGGATTTCATTTGAAAAAAAGTGCAACAACGAAAACAGAAGAAAATCATTCATAAACTATAAAAGTAAGGGAAATAGGTAAAAACATTTGCATAATAATTCAATGCAAACTAATCCTTTACTCTTTTTTTAATAAAATAACCATATAAAAATTTATAATTTATCTGCTATAGAAAAATTTGGGCAAAAGTATTTTTTATGCAATTTTTACATTTAGAAAAAGGAATCTTCTTTTTTCTGTTATTTGAGGTATAATATTATTAGGTGAGAAGTATGGATTGGAGTCGGTTAGAACTATTAATTGGAAAAAATCAAATGAAACAATTACAAAATAAAACAGTAGTAGTTATTGGAGTAGGTGGAGTAGGTGGCTATGCGGTGGAAGCATTGGCTAGAAGTGGGATTGGAACAATTATTTTGATAGATGCAGATACTATAGAAAAGAGCAATATCAATCGGCAATTGATCGCTTTACATTCTACATTAAAACTGAAAAAAACAGTTGCTTGGAAAAATCGTATTCATGATATCAATCCTCATTGTAAAGTAATTGCAAAAGATGTTTTTTTAACAAAACAGAATATAAAAGAGGAAATACCAATTTCCGTAGATTATATCATTGATGCCTGTGATACATTAGATACAAAAAAGGAACTGATTCGGTTTAGTGTTCACAATCACATAAAATTTATTGCGTCTATGGGAATGGGGAACAAAATTGAACCTTCTAAAATTATTATAACTGAATTAAGTCAAACAAGTTATGACCCCATTGCAAAAATATTGCGAAAAATGGTACGTGATGAGCAGATAAAGAAAAAAATAATGGTGGTATCTAGTACAGAACAACCAATTGTAAAACATGAGACTATCGCATCAAATGCTTTTGTACCCGCAGTTGCAGGATTATTATGTGCAAGTTATGTAGTTAGAGATATTGTAGGTGAAATATGAATACAGTAGAACAAGCATTCCATAAGATAATTCCAAAAAAAGAAGGCAATGTCCTTGCAATTGGCGTTTCCTCTTTCATGTATCAAGAATTACAAAAAAATGAAAAGATTGTAATTTGTGATGTTCTAAGTAAAGGAGAAGAAAGTGGAAAAAGAAAATTGTTTCAAAGAAATCCAAAAACCTTTGATTTTAAGAAAATAAGAAAAACATTTGGAAAAAAACAAAAAGATATGATAATTGGAAATATTCAAGAACTAAAAAGTTATTTTAAAACTTTTATACAAGATAGTATTTATATTACAAAAGGAACAATTTATCTGTATAGCACAGAAGAATATGATTTTGATTTACTTGTGAAACGATATAAAAGATTTCAAATTACATCAAACTTTGAAAAATGCAAAGATGGTATGATTTTAAAAATAGAAGTAAGGGATACTAAAAATAGTTGGGTCAAAGAAAAATTTTATTATATAATGGATACAGTAATCGATATTGTAGATGCGATAGGAGATGCTTTAGTAAACTAAGAGCATTTTTTTCTGCCACAATTTCCCATATTTTTATCAAAATATAAACACAATTCTTTTGTAAAATGAAATCATCGGAGGTGATAGAGTAGAAAAAAATCAAAAAAGTAAAACAATATAATACACTCCTAAAACAAAATAAGAAGGAAGGTGGAAAACAAGTTAAAATAATGCTATACTAAATTTGAGGTGATTCTATGTATAAAATTTGTTTGGTAGAGGATGAGAAAGATTTGAATCATTTAATCACAACCTATTTAAAAAAAGAAGGCTATGATGTTGTTTCTCTTACAAAAGGAACAGATGCAATTTCTTTTATTGGACAAGATAAAATTCATTTGTGGATTTTAGACATTATGTTAAAAGATGAAATGAGCGGATATGATATTATCAAACATATTCGTGCATGTGATCAAAATGTACCTGTTATTTTTACTTCTGCACGTGATCAAGATTTAGATAAAATTATAGGTTTGGAATTGGGAAGTGATGATTACATTACCAAACCTTATTCTCCAAAAGAACTAGTTTTACGTGTAAACAATATTATGAAACGAGTATATGCAACTGGAACAAATAAAATAAAGTATGAGAATTATGAAATTGATTTAGATAAAAGACTTGTTTTTGCAAACAAAGAAGAAATCGCACTTACTACATTAGAATATGATTTACTACTTTTATTTTTACAAAATAAAAATCAATCCTTTAGTCGGGAAACAATTCTAAAAAAGGTATGGGGTGAAGATTACTTTGGAAGTGATAGAGTAGTGGATGATTTAGTAAGGAGACTACGTAAAAAAATGTCTTCATTGCACATCAACACTATTTATGGATTTGGATACAGATTGATATGAAACCATTAAAGGAAACAGTTTATCGACAACTATTTACAATTGCCGTAATTATTATCATAATTATTGCGATTTTCTTAGGAATTTTACTTCCTAAAATGTTGTTACCTGTATATGAAAAAAGCATCTATCAATATTTAGAACAACCTTTAGAATTTATAGACAATGAAATTTTGGAAGGAAATGTAGAAAATGAGGTCGCCTATCTTTATGTAACAGAAAATGCAACAGTGGTTACATCTGAGAATCTCAAACAAATTATTACATTAGAAGCAGAACAAATATTAACGCATATAAAAGATAATTATGGTAAATTTAAATACCATGGTATCACTTATTACTATAATACTGTATATACCAAATATGTGAAAAAAATTGCATTAACAAATGATTTTTATATCAAAAATATGAAACAAGGTATTTTGTATAATATTTTTCCTGTTTTATTTATTGTTTTATTTTTAATCGCAGGAATCTTAATCGCATGGGCAAGAAGATTAGTTTTAAAGATAGAACATTTGAAAGATAAAATCGATAACCTGGATAATGAGGATTATATAGATCATTATCATTATGCGGATGATGAACTTAAAGTATTGTCTGATGCGATCGATCAAATGAAAAAAACATTGAAAGAACAAGAGGATTATAAAAATATGATGTATCAAAATATCTCACATGACTTTAAAACGCCTCTTACCGTTATAAAGTCTTATATGGAAGCTGCCGAAGATCAAATGATTGATCAAGAAGAAGCATATCGTGTCATGAAAGAACAAGTAGATAAGTTAGAAACTAAAGTACACTCCTTACTATACTTAAATAAATTAAATTATATAAAAGATTTGAAAGTACATCCAGATAAAGAAGTAGACATCAAGCCAATCCTAAATTCATCTTTACAAAAATTTAAATATCATAGACCCGATATTGAATGGAAAGTGGAAATCTATGATAAAAATACGACTTATCGTGGTTCGTTGGATATGTGGGAAGCGATTATTGACAATTTGTTAAACAATTTTATTCGATATGCAAAATCTACAATTCGGATTACCATCAAAAATAATAGAATTATATTTTATAATGATGGACCCAATATTGATCCAAATGTATTAAATGATATTTTCACTCCCTATAAAAAAGGAATCAATGGTCAGTTTGGATTGGGATTATCTATTGTAAAAAAAACAATTGCCTTATTTGGTTATGAGATTACAGTCAAGAATGAAAGGAAAGGAGTAAATTTTATGATTAAATAAAGGGAAATGTACTACGGTATATTTCTCTTTTTCTGGCACTTGAAAATGAAATAGAATTGCTGTATACTCTAAAGAGAGCGTGTGATTTTTTTTACAAAGAAGGGGTTAAAAAATGAAAATAATAAGGCATTTTTTTATGCAAATTTTGGTTTTAATCAGTATTGTAACTATTTGTTTTTGTTTGTTGGTCTTGACACTGTTAAATAGTACGAAGCTAGTGATATCCATTGATCATATTACGAGTGTAGTAAAAAAAATGGAGTTTAAAGAGCTAATAGGACATAAAATAGAAAGTGAAATTTATGAAATTTTAGAACAAACAGGATTACCAGGAAGATATGTTGATTATGTATTAGCTAGTGATTCTTTTAAAGAATATATTGGAAATTATTTTGCAGCAGGTATGGAAAATTTTGTTTATGGCAAGAAATTACCAGTAATGTCTGAAGTAGAGTTAACTAAGGTAATTATAGAAAGTTTTGATCAAATGGTTAAAAAAATAGAATCCAATGAGATTGAGGTTTCTAATTATTTATCAAAAGAAGAACAACAATTGATTCATCAGAAAATAGAATACTATGGCACTGACATTGTAGAAAAAATCCCACAGATAGAAACATTTATTGAAAATAAAATTTCAGAACATGCAGAAGGGCCAGAGGTGAAGAAAAAATTAAAACAATTGCGTCAAATGATTTATATTGTTCAAAAAGTATATCATAGTAAATCCATTTTTAGTATTGTGATTATTGTTCAACTCGTTTTTCTTGTACTTTTAAAATTGAGAAATTTTCGTTTTATTAAATGGATGTTCATTCCTTTTATATGTACTTCTATTCTATTGCAATTTTTTGTTGGGATTTTGCCAAATTTTATGCAAAAACATTATCCAATGGAATTGAATTTTCTAAAACCTTTTCTAAATGATTTGTTATATCCTGCTTATCAAAATATGAAACAAACGGCGTTTATATGTTTTCTAATTACAATTTTATTTATATGTTTGCAACTCATCTTGTGGGGAAGCCAAATATATCACAACCGAAGAAAAAAAGATATGGCTATTTTATAAAAATAGTGGGTAAAAAATTTTGTTTCATTTTCTTTTTTGCATATTTTTATTAATCCCTCATATAGTGAATTAGATAGTACTAGGAGGGAAAATATGATAAATAAAAAAAATTTGTGGTTTTTGACATTGTTTAGTTTGATATTAGTGCTTAGTGTATATTATATTACGATGCCATCTGAATTACTTTTGACTAGTAATGGAAATTACATTGATACCAAAAAGCCAGATGAAAATACAACGGAGCCAACAGTGTCTGTAGAAGAAAGTGAATTGTTGACTGCATTGCGTGTATCTGCGGATGAAGATTTGATGAAAGAATTAGATGTATTAAAAGAAATACTTACCAATACAGAATCTTCGGTTGAAGATAAAAATAATGCGTTTGAGAAAATGAAAACGCTAAATATCAATAAAGGGGAAGAGACAGCGTTAGAGAAAAAATTATTAGAGGAATTGAAATTAAAAACATTTGTAAAGATTAATGGTGATCAAATTAAAGTAGTGGTAGATCAAAAAACGCATGATACTACTGTTGCTAATAATATTATGCGAAGTGTACAGAGTAACTTCGATAAAAAGATGTATATTACAGTGCAATTTAAAGGATAGTAATATTCTTTTTTTTTGGGCAAATGACTTCACATGATTTTAAGTCTAACATAAAATAATATGAGTAACCATAAAACCACCCAACTTAGGAAGTGAGGGAAAGTATGAATAAAAGTATTTTAACGAAACGTGAAAAAGAAGTATTTGAATTACTAATTGTAAATCAAACGACTGCTGAAATTGCTCAAAAATTAGGTATTAGTGAAAAAACAGTACGTAATCATATATCAAATGCAATGCAAAAACTTGGGGTAAAAGGTAGGGCAAGTGCTGTTGTGGAACTTTTAAAACTTGGAGAATTGAATTTTTAAAAAAACGCATGAAAGTGCGCTTTTTTTCATACAATGGTTATAGAGGTGGAGTCATGTTAAAACGTATTTGTCAAAAAAGAATAATTTTATCTTCTGCAGTTTTGTTTGCTTTACTTCTTTTGTATTGTATCCCCAAAAATCAGATGGATTCATTACAAGATATTCCTAAGGAAGTAGAGTATGTGGATCAAATGGTTGAGAGGTCTACAATTTATTTGATGGATCCAAATGATATGTTAGCGCGTACAAAAGTTGTGATTGATGCAGATGCAGATATTGAAACGAAGGCAAGGGATTTATTGAATATTTTAATACAAAATGGTGAGGGAGAGAGTAAGGTTCCAAATGGTTTTCGTGCAATTATTCCAAGTGATACCAAGGTATTAAGTATTCATTATGAGAATAATTTAATTAAGGTTGATTTTTCAAAAGAATTATTAGAAATGAAAAAGGAAAATGAGGAAAAAGTAATTGAAGCAATTATTTATACATTAACGAGTATTGAAGATGTACAAATGGTTATTATTTATGTAGAGGGTGATATTTTAACAAAATTGCCACAAACAGGAATTCATTTACCGAGTACTTTAGATAGAAGTTATGGAATTAATAAGGAATATGATTTAGAATCTTATAAGGATATTAATCAGGTAATTGTGTATTATGTTGGGAAGTATAATGAAGAGACTTATTATGTTCCTGTTACAAAATATATGAATGACGATAGGGATAAAATCAAAATTATTGTGGATGAACTTGCCAGTTCTAATGTATACACGACAAATTTAATGAGCTTTTTAAATAGTAATACGAAATTGCTTGCGACTGAGCAAGAAGTGGATTCTTTATTTTTGACATTTAATTCTTATATTTTTAATGATATGAATGCAAAGAATATTTTGGAAGAGGTAATTTATTCTATTAGTCTATCTGTTGGAGATAATTATGACGTAAAAGAGGTTGTTTTTACAGTGGAAGATCAGGAAATTTATAAAAGTGTGATTAAAACTATTGAATAAAATTTAATTTTATTATATAATGTATGTGTTCCATTAATGAAAACACATACGTCTTGGTAGCTCAGTTGGATAGAGCAATCCCCTTCTAAGGGATCGGTCGGGAGTTCGAATCTCTCCCAGGACACCATTGGGAAATCTGTTCTAACTTTTTAGGACTTTATATACAAAAAGTATCAATTTCAAAAGAAGTTGATATTTTTTTTGTGATTAGAGAAAGGACAGATAAAAATGGTAAGTATAGTTAGTAAGGAATTACACTTTGATGAAGAACTAAAAAAGAAAATAGAATTTATATGTGATTTTTGTAATACAAAACCTACTATAATAAATGGATGTATTAAAAATATAAAGAGAACAAATCTCTCATATATCGAACCTCATAGAGTTATTATTAAAGGTATGACTTTTCTAGTATTTAATTATTCTAAAACTATTTATATTGGAAATTTAAGAAATAGTATTGAAATCAAAGATTTAGAAGGCTTTATTAAATCATTAGATTAAATGTATTAAAATAAATCAACTTCTTTCAAAATAGCCTTAAAATAGGCAAAATTTGGTAAATATGTCTTGACTTTAAACCGTAAATACCTATAATAAGTAACCAAGAAACAAGTTTTATGTTTTTGGGGGTTAATATGAAACGAAGTTTGAATTATATTAATACAACTTATTTAGATTTTAAGAGGTGTCAAAGACATAAAAATATTTAATGTGTCTTTGTCGCCTCTTTTTAGGTTTCAAAGATAAAAAGGAGAATTAGAATTTAATGAATGAAGAAAAGAAAATTGCAGGAATTTACATAAGAGTTAGTACAGAGGATCAAGCCAGAGAGGGATTTAGTTTACCAGAGCAAGAAAAAAGATTAAGAGCAATGTGTGAGTATAAGGGTTATGATGTTTATAAGATTTATAAAGATGCTGGAATAAGTGCGAAAACTGGAAATCATAGACCAGCATTTGAAGAATTACTTGAAGATATTAAGAATAAAAAATGTAATACTATCGTTGTTTTAAAACTTGATAGACTTACAAGAAGTGTCTATGATATGGAACATATTATGAAATTTTTAGATGAAAATAATGCTTACCTAGATTGTGCGAATGATGATATAAATACTACTAATGCTAATGGGAAAATGGTTGCTAGACTTTTAACAACTGTTTCACAAAATGAGATTGAAAGAACAAGTGAAAGAACGAAGATTGGCTTAGCAGGGGCAATTACTTCTGGACACATTCCACATAAAAGTCCCTTAGGTTATAAGAGAGATGGAAAAATATTAGTACCAGATTTATCTACTAAAGATATAATTGTTAGAATATTTAATTTATATTATGAGGGAAATTCTTATCAAACTATAGCCAATATTTTTAAAAAAGAAGAAGTATTAGGTAGAACAAATTGGTATGATTCTACTATTCAAAAAATACTTGAAAATGAAATATATAAAGGAGATTTTGTTCATGGCAAAAGAACTAAAAATCCAACTTATTATAAAAATGTAGTTGAGCCACTTGTATCAAAAGAATTATGGGAAGAATGCCAAGTTCAAAAGAAAAAGAATTCTAGAAGTTATAAAAGAACATTAGAATATCTATTCTTACAAAAATTAAGATGCCCAAAATGTAATCGTATTTTGGGTGGTAAAGCAACTACCAAGAAAAATGGTAAAGCATACTTTTATTACTATTGTAATGATTGCAAATTAACAATTAAAGAAACAGATATTGAAAAAGAAATAGAACATTTTATCAATGATATTTATGAGTATGATAGTGTTGTGAATCAAACACTACTTCCTATGATTAAAACGAAAATAGAAAATCCAAAAGAAGAAATACAAAAAGAAATATCTAATCAAAATCAAAAACTAGAAAGAATTAAAAAGGCATATGTTAATGGTACATTCACGCTTGTTGAATATGATGAAGAAAGAAAAATAGTTGAAACAACTATTACTGAACTAGAAAACAGATTAAATGAATGTGAAGTGTGTGATGTTTTACAATTTACACCAGAAGATATTTTGATTAAAAGAGATATTGATTATATTAATCAGATACTTTATCCAGAAGAATATAAAGAGAGAAATTTTACTTGGGAAGAACTATCACGAGAAGAAAAAGCAAATTTGGTTATGAATTATATTGATGAAATTAAACTATATGAAACCTCAAACCATGAGTGCAAAGTAGATGAAATATTTTTTAGAGAAAGTATTGCTAAACTATGTAATGAATTATATGATGCAGGATATATTGATAAAAAAGATTATGCTTTAATGGGTAATGTAGTTACAAAATTAAGATTTAGTGAATATTTACCTTTTGAAAAAGTAAGTCAACATATCTTTAGATTAAGAGAATTTTATAATGTAGGTTATTTTGAAGCAACCTATTATTACAATAATAAAGTGATGTTCTTTAATGGATATGAAGAACGACGAATAGTAAGAATATTTCCACTTGAAGATTATAGAAAAATGGATAAGATAGAACAATTAAAATTAGGTGTTATCTATGTTAAAGATGGAGACAAATCTATATTAGAAGATGAAGAAAATGTATTTGAATATATTCCACCTGTAGTTAATTCAACTGAATATGAACTTGATGAAGAAACAAGGAAAAAGAGAGAGCAAATTGAAAAAGAATTTGAAGAAATGAAATCTAAATTAGATAAGGAAGAATAAAATTTTTCGTTAACTTTTTTCTAAAAAAAGTTATAACAATCGTGGCAAGTTTTGTCAGCTATGCTGATGAAATTGGCGATAGATTGTTTAGATAAAATAATAAGCAGTGCTTATTATTTTATCAGAAGTCTTATGTAGTTTTATTTCATTACGAAGTTTTGAAATATTACGAAATAAGACAGGTGGATTCTAAGGTTGCCTAAACCTTAGCCCCCAGATTTTGATGTGTGCGTCAAAATCTATAGGGGGTTAGAGATTTTGACAAAGCAAAATTACCCTACTTATACAATAGACATTGTATAAGTAGGCTCTATTTCAAAGGGGATTATAAAATATGGAAGAATTATCTTATTCATTACACTTAGGTAATGATAAAAATAAATCAAAAAGAGCGAGAAGAACAGCAAAAACGAATGATACTAATACTACTTCTTTTAATAATAATGCTATTCAGAATCATCAACAATTATCAAAAGTTGATAAACATAATTTACGAAAATATGATGATGAAAAAGAATTAATATGTACGATTAAAGGAACTTCATCTGTAGTTGAAGATACTAAAAATTTGTATTTAGAATTATTTGAAGATGCAAGAATTAAATACAATGAAAAACAAACTAGAAATGATAGAAAGATAGAAAACTATTTTAATCATATCTCAAATGATAACAAAAGAGATCTTGCTTGTGAGATTATTATTGAACTTGGCGATATGGATTTTTGGGCTGATAAAGATGATAAGTTTAAGAAAAAAATGAGAGAAGTTTTTAAAGAACAAATATTAGATTTAGAAGAAGTTGTACCAAACTTCAAAATCGCAAATGCAACTATTCATTTTGATGAATCTAGTCCACATTTACATATTGTTGGTGTTCCTTTTAAAGATGGAATGAAAAATGGCATGCAAAAATAAGTTGGTAAATCTGATGTGTTTAATAAGATAAGTTTAATAAATATTCAAGACAAAATGAGAGAATATTGTATTAATTCATTCAATAGAATTTATCATTTAAACTATACTCTTAAAGCAAAAGAAGAAGGAAGAAATGTTGATATTAATGTTGCTAACATGAACGAGTATAAAAAGTTTAAAAGAGAACATGAAAAATATAAAAAACAACTTAAAGAATTAAATAGTAAAACAGATGAATTACAAAATAAATCTAATGAAATTAATGATATTATTGATAGTTTAAAACCTACTATCACTAATAAAAATAATTTTACTATTTCTAATGAAAATATAGATAAAATCAAAAAATATATAGAACAAACTAATGATACTACATCTAATTTAAGAAACGAAAACGATATAAATGTTATCTTGAAAAAATATGAAGATGATTTAAGAGAGCACTCTAACGAAGTTAGAAACCTGAAAAAGAAAATCCAAACTCGTGATAATAGAATTGAAGAATTAGAATATGACTTAAATGATGCAAATGAAACTATTGATGAGTTAGAAGATAAAGTATCAGAATTACAAAAAATAGTTGATTACTTTAAAGAGTTGTGGAAAAAGTTTATAGAGTTTTTACAAAACAAATTCTTTTTTTATGATAGATATGATGACATCATAAATGACTTATATAACGAAGATATACTTGATGAAAATGATATTGATATTATACAAAATAATAAAAATAACGATAAAAGTGATGATTTTGAAAGATAATTAGATAAAGAAGGAAGAAAATGTGATAAAATATAGGATACATTGGAGGCTCTTATGGAAAACATACATTTAGATAGATTTGATATAAATGAATATTTTAACAAATTAAGAATATCACTTTGCAAATTAGGGTACGAGAATAAAGTTATAAATATAAATGTTGCGATTAACTTATATCAAACTTATGGAAAAGGATTTAGTGAAGAAACTTTTGCAAAAGAAGTTTTGCGTGTTTCTGCTGAACAATATAAAAAGGCAAAGGCTATTGATGGAAATATTAAAATTTTAAAAATTAAAAATACTATTAGTGATGAAGAAACCAATAATTTAAGAATAAAACTAATTGAATCTGGACATGCAATGAATAAAATTAATTATGAGCAATTTAGTGAATTATATATTAAATATGGAGCAGGATTAACAGAAAGAACTTTTGCTATTAAAGTATTAGATTTAAATTATGGGAATTATAGAAGATTAAAGGAAGTTAAAGATGCTATTGTAATTATTTTGAAGAATGTAGGTAATGTACAAGAAATTAAAAATAGGATGCTAGAAGATGGTTATGAAAATTATATTTTAAAAAATTACTCCGATTTTCTTGATTTATACTACAAATATGGGTTAACTTTTACTGAAGTGTTTTTTTCTGAAAATGTTTTAAATGTAATTTATGATAATTATAGAAGATTAAAAAAAGGAAATTTTGAAGTAAAAATTTTTTCTACTGTAATAACTCAAAATGATATAGATAAAATCAAAAATATATTAGAACAGAATGGATATAAACATAAATCTATTAATTATACTGAATTTCTAACATTATACCAAGAATATGGAAGCAATATGAGTGAAAAAGAGTTTGCAATGAAAGTTTTAAATTTAAACATTGACATGTATAAAAATATAAAAGTAAAAAATGGAAAATCTGTTATATTAAAAGAAAATGTATATAATGAAAATATTGAATCTATTAAGCAAGAATTGGTTAAACAAAAATTAATTAACAAATCAATCGATTATAGTGAATTAAAAGAGTTATATTTAAGGTATGGAATGGATATGTTAGAAAAAGAATTTGCAACAGATGTACTTGATTTATCAGTAGATTCGTATAGAGCATTACGCAAATGTAATAATAAAGATAAATTCAAAATTTTAAAGAAAGAAATTCCAAAAGAACTTGAGAGAATTAAAAAAATTTTAATTTCAAAAGGATATAGTAATAAAAAAATATACTATGACGAATTGCACGAATTGTATTTAGTTTATGGAAGCTTTATAAGCGAGAGACAATTTGCAATGCAATCTTTAAACCTTAGTAGTTCATCATATCAAGATATAAAATATCAAAGTAAAAAAAATATAAAGCTAGGAGCTATTATTTTACCTTATAAAAAATTAACTGCTGAAGATTTAGAAAAAATTAAACAAGAATTAATAGCGTCTGGATTTGAAAATAAAAAAGTTTCTATTTGTGAAATAGATGAACTATACCAAAAATATAGTGACAGTATGTCAAAAATCAGATTTTTAGAAGATGTACTTGGTGTATATCATGTATCCTCTCTTCCAAAAGATTCAAATATTACCATATTGAAAAAAAAGGATGTTCTAGATGATTCAACAATCGAACAAATAAAACAAATGATGTACAAAGAAGGATTTTATTATAAGAAAATTAAACCCAAAGATACATATGAATTGTATGAAAAATATGGAAATGGATTAACATATAATACATTTATTTATCAAGTTTTAGGTATCACTAGAAAACAAATTGGCGATGCTGAAACTCATGATGGTTTTGTTAAAATTGTTGACAAAAATGTAAAAAATACTATGGAATTAGTAATGAATACTCACCTGCAAGATGTACGTTATTATTCACAGGAAGAAATTTTAAATATATGTGAAATGTATAACATTAATTTGAAAGACTTTATTCTGTATTCACTTGTAAAGACTGTAGCTCATAATCATGATACATATATTGATACATATTCAAATATATTAAATGATCATAACCAATTATGGATAGGAAATAGCAAGATAAGTAATGATATGATATCAAAATATTACTATGAAATTGAAGATAAAATCTATCGCATAATATCAACAATTAGAGCAATGTATCCAATGGCATATGAGTATAGTGAAGATAAATTTGATGATTTTCAGGATTTATTAATATTTTTTATTGAAAGTGGTTCTGAAGTGGAAAAAAATTTTATGGTGTATGAAGATCCTAATTGGGGGCGCTATTTGTACGGAAAATTAAAAAGGAGAATGATGATCAGAGCATTTTCAAGAATTGGTGTTGCAAAAGTAGAAAATAAAACATATTGGCAAAATGAAGATGGAGAGCATGAAAAAGAATTAGTAGATAAAACTTTTGATACTGAAGAAATTGCAATAAGCACCATTCATAAAGAAGATGAGTTATCAGATATTAATAACTGCGTGTTATTATTTGGACAACTACTAGCAGATGGTAATAACATTAATGAAGCAAAAAAAACTATATGTGATAAATTTGATATTTCAGAATTAGAATTTGGTAATTATATGAAAATATATATGGAAAAACATAATAACAGCCAATTTGATTTAGGAATTTTAAATATTGATGATGAGTATAATGTTCCACCTGCTAATGTAAAAAAATTAAAATTGTAAATTGCTATTATCTTTATTATTTGTTAAAATATTATTAGAAATTGATACAAGTTATGTATTAATTCCTAATTTTTGCGAAAAGTTGTAGATAACAACCGCTATCGCACCAGATTGATAGGAAACTCGAACTTTTCGAGTAAGTAATAGATTACTAACAGAAATGTTAGTTTTTTTTGTTATTTAAGAAAGGGAGAGTGATTATATATGACAATAGAAACTAAAGAACTTGTAATAAGTGAAGAATTAAGAAAGAAAGTAGATATGATATGTAAGTTTGCTTGTGTTAAATATGAACTAGTTAATGGAAGTATTATTAATATTAAAAACACTAATATTGCCTATGTGAAGCCACATATTTTAAAAATTAATAATAATAATTATTTATTATTTGATGAGTGTGATGAAATATTTATAAATGGTTATCAAAAGAAAATAAAATTTAAAGATTTAGAAGAATATTTAAAGTCAAGTTTATTGTAATTTATAGAAAAAATGATAAAATAGTTTATCAAAAGGAGGACAGATACTATGAATGAAAATAATAAAATTGCTGGGATATATGTTAGAGTGAGCACTGAAGAACAAAGTCGTGAGGGTTTTAGTTTAAAAGAACAAGAAGATAGATTAAAAGAGTTTTGTCAATTTAAAAAATATTCTATCTATAAAATATATAAAGATGCAGGAATAAGTGCTAAAAACGATAAAAGACCTGCTTATCAAGAAATGATGAATGATGTTAGAAATAAAAATATTAATGTTATTGTTGCTTTTAAATTAGATAGATTAACTAGAAGTGTTTACGATATAGAAAAGTTAATGAAAATAGTAAATGATAATGAATGTGACATAGATTGTATGGCAGATGAATCAAATACTACTACTTCTAATGGTAGAATGGTTATGAGAATAATGACAAGTGTAAGCCAAAATGAAATAGAAAAATGTAGTGAAAGAACTAAATTTGGAATGGCTGGAGCAATTCGTTCTGGTCACATCCCAAATGGGTGTCCCTTAGGTTTTAAAAGAATAAATAAAAAATTAGTAACTGATCCACTAACTAAAGATATAATCATAAGAATATTTGATTTATATTTAGAAGGTAAAAGTTATCAAACTATTGCTAATATTTATAATGAAGAACAAGTGCTAGGTAAAACTAATTGGAGAGATTCTACAATAAATCATATTATGACAAATGAACTTTATAAAGGTGATTATGTGCATGGTAAAAGAACAAAACATCCAACTTATTATGAAAATGTTGTAGAACCTTTAGTATCTAAACAAAAGTGGGATGACTGTCAATATCAAAAGAAAAGAAATGCTAGACATTATGAAAGGACTGCAACTTATCTATTTACTAATAAACTAAAATGTTCTTCTTGTGGTAGATTTCTAGGTGGTTGTGCAACAACTAAATCTAATGGTAAAAAATATTACTACTATAAATGTGAGCATTGTAAGATTACTTATAAAGAAAAAGAAATAGAACAAGAATTAATGGCTTGTCTACTTGAACTAGTTAAAACAGATATGTTGGTAAATAACTACTATACACCATTTATTAAATCAAAATTAGATAATAAAGATATTAATTATGAGAAAGAATTAAGAGAACTAGATAAACAGTTAGATAGAATAAAATCAGTATTAAGACTAATCGTTTTATCGGATGCTAAAAGATACAATGATAAAACTTTAAGATTAGGTGTTATTACTTTAGATATGGAAAGTGCAGTCCTAAGTCGTATTGGTAAGACAAAGGAGGCTACAAATGAGTTATGCCATATTTAGGTGTGAAGGTGTAAAATCATTAAGTGATTTATCTAATAGAGGTAAGCATAACAAAAGAGAAAAAGAATCTTATAAAACAAACCCTGATATTAGAATAGAAGATAGTCATAAAAATATTGAACTTATCAAGTGTGATAAAAGATACATTGATAGATTTTATGAAATAACAAAAGATTATCGCTTAGAATTTAATGAAAGAATGAAAAATGAAAGATCTGATAGAAAGAAAAGTTTTTATCAAATGGTAAATGATTCAAAAAGTGTTGTTGCTGATGAAATAATTTTTACAAGTGATAAGATATTCTTTGATAGTTTATCTGAAGAAGAATTAATGAAATGGGCAAATACTGTATTAAATTTTGTTTATGAAGACATGGGTTATAAAAAAGAACAAATTATTCATGCCACATTACACATGGATGAAAAAACTCCCCATATTCATTTAGTTGTTGTACCACTTGTTAAAAAGTTTGATAAACGAGTTAATAAAGAAAGATATTCTATTTCTAAAAAGGCATATATCAAAAATAGTATTCATTTAAGTGAGTTACAAGATAAATATTGTAATCGGTTAAATAAAAATGGGTTTAAATTGGAAAGAGGACAAAAAAATACAGGTGTAAAAAATCTTAGTCCAAGACAACTAAAACAAGTAACAAGAATCTTTAATAAAGATTTAGATAATGCCAAATGGGAACTTAATCGAAAATATAGGACACTTATTAGTAAAATGGAGAGCAAACAAAAGGCATTTTAAATAAGAAGATAGTATTTGATTATGATACCTATTTAGAACTAATGGCTTATTTAAAACAAGCAAATGAAGCAGTTAATCAGGTTGCTAAAAGTGAAGGACTTTATAAAGAGTTAGAAAAAGAAATTAAATACTATAAAGCATTTTTAGCAATTAATGATGAAAAAGATAATGAAATAAGATATTTAAAGAAAGAACTTGAAGAAGTAAATACAAAATACAATTCTTTAAAAAGTTTTATTTCTAACTTGCTTCAATTACTAAAAGGTATATTTAAGAAAATATTATCTATTGGTACTGATAAAGAAAAAAATTTAGTTAGTGAGCAATTAAAAGAATGTTATGATAATCATTTATATAGTGAATCTGATATTAATGATATTGTTAAAGACACATCAAAAGAGATAGAATTAACAAATTATACCGAAGAAAAGTACTACGATTATTTTTAAAATCGTAGTACTTAAATACTAAATGGTGTCAATTTAGTAAACACACTTGTACATTGGCATAATCAATGAACGTGTGGTAAGCAAATATTTTAAAATATTTGCTTACATTTTGAGTTTAGGTAAAAATAAAACTTGACATAAAAAAACAGAGAAAGTGGAAAACTTTTTCTGTTTTTTGCTTAAAAAATAAGGTAAACAATCCCAAAATTTAGTATAATTAAATTGCTAAACAAAATTAGTACTAAACAAATAATTTGGAGGTTGTCTACATGAATAATTATACAATAAATACCTATGAAACTAAAAGAGAAATCATCAACTTTTCAAAAAAAATTTCAACTGGTGTAAATAAATCCACAAGTAAGTTTGTGATGGATATGCAATATGGTCCTGCTAAAAGTGGTAGTTGTCTCATTTCAGACATTTCACGTAGTTTAGATGAGGATATCAAATTAAGTTATACTATCGAAAGACTTTGTGATAACTTAGCTAATATGTACGAAGATGAAAAAGATATTATGTGGAATAACTATCTTAGTGAAGTTAAAAAGAACATTCCCTGTGAAGATAACGTAGTTCTTTTTGATGACAGTGATATCAATAAAGAATATTCTAGAAAACTAGAAGATTTAGATAGAGTACTCGATGCTTCTAGTCAAGATAAAAAAATAGTAAATGGTTATCATGTATGTGAAGCCACTGTACTTACCAAAAATGAATCTCAACCAGTTAGCATATATAGCAAGATATATTCATGTAAGAGTAACAATTTTAAAAGTAAGAATACATATACCTTAGAAAGTATACAAGCTGCTGAAAAGATATGCGGGGCCAACTTTACTGGTGTGTTCGATCGAGGATATGATGATAATAAGATATTTACTTATATGACTAAAAACAATCACCGATTTGTAGTAAGACTAGATGAAGCAAGAACATTGTTATTCAAGGGGAAAAAGAAAAGTGTGGAAGAAGTATCTAAGACAAGAAAAGGTAAGATACTTTATAAAGCATTGTTTGGTAATGAAGAATATAGTTTAACATTATCATACACTAAGGCAACATTGCCTTGCAATAAACAGGAATACACTTTAGTAATAGTATATGGTTTAAGCGAAGAACATCCGATGAAGTTACTTACGAATATAGAAATCAAAGACAAAGAAGATGTCATAAAAGTAGCAAGACTATATTTTTCAAGATGGAGAATAGAAGAGCATTTTAGAGGAAAGAAGCAGGAATATGACTTTGAAAATATGAGAGTAAGGACTCTCAAGAGCATGAATAATTTAAATATGATGCTTACAATACATTTAGGACATCTGGCCTTTCTAGCAGATAAGATAAATAAAAATTTACTTACGATAAAGATAATATATGCTAGTAAATCTTTGAAGTCAAAAAGCATAGTGTGGTTAAGTCAGATTGCAAGAGGCATTAAAAATATATTAGCCTTAGCACATAATGGGATTAAAGAATTGCAACACATAAAAAAAAGTGAGTTTATCCAACTAGAACTAAGACTCTAATCATATCTAATTATTTATTGGCTTAAAAGGACACTTAGAAAGTGCCCGAATTTGTCGTGTAATATTTTGTGCTTTTTTACTATTTTATTACGCTTAAGTCTTTTCTTTTCTGTAATTACATTAATTTTTCAGAAATTACCTAAACTCAAATGCTTACATGTATTCAAATAATTGATAGAATATTGTATAATGAAATAGGATGTGGTAACTTTGATTAGAGATAATATAAAAATAATACAAGATTTTTTTAAGTTAGTTAAGGGAAACAAAAAATGGATATGTCTTTTATTTCTTGGTTCAATTCTAGCTCATTTATCAAGTTTACTTATACCAGTGTTTACTTCAAATATTGTATATGAAATTACTAATGGTAATGAAAATGCAACATACACAAATATAGGATTTTTAGCAATTGCATATGTTGCTTACAATTTATTTTGGTATTTGAATTATATTTCCTATTCTTATAATTTTAAATATAGCTATAAGAATTTGAGAGAAAAAATTGTAGATAAAGTGTTTACCTATGACACTGAATTTTCCGATAAAATATCTAAAGGAACAATCTTAAATACTGTGAATACTGATACAGCTAATTTATCAGAAATGATTGATAATGTTTGTGAAATAATGGTGGTTTTTGTTAAAGTAATTATAATGATATTTATATTCTTGAAAACTAATATTTATATTGGTCTCATTGTATTATTACTTGAATGCTTATATTTAAAATCTTTTGATTATTGTAATGTTATGAGTACAAAATATTTAAGAGGTCAACAAAAATACAGAGATAAACTAACTGATAATCTTTCTCAAATATTAAATGGTTTAGGTGAAATAAAAGTCTTTAACATTTATGATAAAATAAAAAATAATTTTTATATAATCGCTAATAAATGGTCAGATCAGTATATGGCAAAAAGAAAATATGTTAATATTAGATCTAGTTTATTACCATTTATAATTCATTTTGGAAAAGTAATATTGTATTTGATTTTAGCATTATTTGTGTTGAATGGTAATTTTGAAGTTAATATGTTGATATTACTTATTACTTATTTTGAAAATGTTATGACAAATACAAAAGAATTGATGGGATATTCAAGACAAATAAGAGAATGGTCTATTTCTATTACTAGAATTAATAATATTCTAAACTATTCAAGTAAACAACAAATTGTATTTGGAATGAATGACAATGATTATATAAATGGCTTAGTTGAATTTAAAAATGTAAATTTCTCTTATAAATCTAAAAACAAAGGAAATGTAGAAAATATTAATTTTACTGCTGAACCTAATAAAATAACTGCTTTAGTTGGACATAGTGGAAGTGGAAAGACAACAATTACCAATTTGATTCTTAGAAAATATAAAATTGATAATGGCGAAATACTAATTGATAATGAAGATATCTATGAATACTCTAAGGATATTTATTCTACAAATGTTGTAGGAGTTAATCAATCACCTTTCATATTTAATATGAGTATAAGAAAAAATTTAAGTTTAATTGATTCTAATTTTGAAAATCAGATTGAAGCTTGTAAGAGAGTGGGAATACATGATTATATAATGAGTTTGCCAAAAGGATATAATACTATATTAACAGAAAATGCTACGAACTTTTCTGGAGGCCAAAAACAATTATTAGCAATTGCTAGAACATTACTATCAAAGGCAGAAATATTAATTTTTGATGAAGTAACAAGTTCCTTGGATACTTTATTAGTTGAAAAAATAAAAGATATTTTTGAAAATTTAAAATTAGATCATACAATAATAATTGTTACTCATAAAAAGGATGTAATGAAAATTGCTGATAAGATTATTGTTTTTAATAAAGGAAAAATTGTAGGACAAGGAACACATAAGGAACTTATGAAAAATAATGAATATTATATAGATATACAAACTAATAATTATTCAAGCTCACATAAAATGTTAGAAAAAGATATCATTATAAATGAAAATATTTTAGAAACGAAATAGAGAAAATATGTTATACTATAGTTAGTTAACGCGTTGTGCTAGTTAAATTATAAAAATAGAAAAATCATTCAAAATATGAT